>DATLGV010000208.1:0-8608 GCA_035540275.1 Acidovorax sp.
GCTCGGAAAGTGCGAGAGTGTAAACAGCCGCCTGGCTATCCCCGTTATCCCCGCTATCCCAGCGTGCGCCTGCACCAAACGCCATAATGTGTTTCACTAGCGTTACAAACTGCGCGCCGCTGGCGGCGGGCGGTGCCCCAACCACCCCGACGATCGGCCCATGCCCATCTCCGTCCTGCTGATCGAGAGTGATCACCCCCACGCACAGGCCGTGGCGGGGGCGCTGGCCGACCCCTGGTCGGACTGGCGCGTGGACGTGGTGGAGTCGATTGCCCAGGCGCGCGAACACCTGCTGCGCCACCGCCCCGACATCGTGCTGGCGGCCCAGCGCTCCATGGACGGTTCGGCCTTTGACCTGCTGCAACTGCTCGACGGCGTCCCGGCCATCATCATCGTGCGCATGGGGGCCGAAACCCACGCGGCGCAGGCCATGCGCCACGGCTTTGAGGACTTCACCGTCCAAGACCCGGCGCTGGACTACCTGCTCACCCTGCCCGCGCAGATCGAGACGGTGCTCGAGCGCAGCTCCAGCGCCCGCGCCCGCCGCGCGGCAGAAGACATGCTGGCGCGCCAGCACCGGCTGCTGCAGGCCATCTCGCGGGCCCAGGGCATGTTCATCGCCAGCTCGGGCCCCCGTGCCGCGTTCGAGGCACTGCTGAACGAGCTGATGACCCTGACCCAGAGCGCGTTCGGCCTCGTGGGCCAGGTGCAGCGCGCCGACGATGGTCGCCCCTACCTGCGTGTGCACGCGATGACCGACATCAGCTGGGACGAGGCTTCGCGCCAGCGCTACGCCCAGCATGCCGAAGACGGCATGGTGTTCGACAACCTGCACTCGCTGGTGGGCGCGGCCCTGGTGACGGGCGAGCCGGTCCTCAGCAACGATGCCAACCACGATCCGCGCAGCGCGGGCACGCCGCCCGGCCACCCCACGCTGCGCACCTACCTGGGCCTGCCCATCCACGCCGCGGGCGAGCTGGTGGCCATGGTGGGCCTGGCCAACCGCAGCGGCGGCTACTCCAACGCCGATGTGCAGTTCCTGCAGCCTTTGCTGAGCACGATCGGCCAGCTGGAGACCGCCCGCCGCGCCGCGCTGGCCCGCAGCCATGTGGAGGCCGAGCTGGCCCGCACCAGCGCCCTGCTGGCCGAGAAGACCCGTGCCCTCGAAGGCACCCTGGCCAACATCTCCCAGGGCATCACCAACGTGGATGCCGAAGGGCGCATCCGCGTCTACAACCAGCGCTACCTGGAGCTGCTGGACCTGCCCGAGAGCCTGCTGGCCACACAGCCCCAGGTGGAAGAGGTGGTGCGCTTTCAGACCGAGCGGGGCGACTTCGGCCCCGAGTTCCAGCTCATCGAGCCCATCGCGCGCAACTACGTGGCGTCGGAATATGCGGCATCGGAACACGCGGCGCAGGGCGACCGCATGGCCATGCCGCACATGCCGCAGAGCTACGTGCGGCGCACCCGGCAGGGCCGCTACATCGAGGTGCGCACCCGTGCGCTGGAGCCTGGCGGGCGCGTGCGCACATTCACCGATGTCACCGACTACCTGAGCACACTGGAGGCCCTGCGCCAGAGCGAGGCGCGCTGGCGCAGCCTGACGGCCCTGTCGTCCGACTGGTACTGGGAGCAGGACGACCAGTTCCGCTTTGTGCGGCTGGACGGCAACCCGTACCACAGCGAGGGCGTGCCCGACGAGATGCACTACGGCCTCACCCGCTGGGAGCTGCCCGACACCTTCGTCACCGAAGGGCAATGGCGCGCGCACCGCGAGCAGCTGCAGGCGCACCAGGTTTTTCATGACTTCGAGATGCAGCGCCTGTCCAAGGAGGGCAAACCCGTGTGGGTGTCGATCAGCGGCGAGCCCATCTTTGACGAAGAGGGTCGTTTTACCGGCTACCGGGGCGTGGCGCGCGACATCACCGAACGCAAGCTGGCCGAGGCCGAGATCCAGCGCCTGGCGTTCTACGACGAACTCACCGGCCTGCCCAACCGGCGCCTGCTGATGGACCGGCTGGAGCGCGCGGTGGCCATCACCCACCGCGAGGGCCGCCACGGCGCGCTGTTGTTCCTGGACCTGGACAACTTCAAGGGCATCAACGACACCATGGGCCACGAGTGGGGCGACCGCCTGCTGGTGCAGGTGGCCACGCGCATCGAGGCCAGTGTGCGGGCTACCGACACCGTGGCGCGGCTGGGCGGCGATGAGTTTGTGGTCGTGGTGCAGGGCCTGCATGGCCAGAAGGTCGAAGCCGCCGCCGAGGCCGAGGCCGTGGCCCAGAAGGTGCTGGTGGCGCTGAACCAGCCCTATGTGGTGGACGGCTGCGACATGCACAGCACGCCCAGCATCGGCATTGCGCTGTTCCATGACGCGCAGCAGCCCGTGCAGGAACTGCTCAAGCGCGCCGACCTGGCCATGTACCAGGCCAAGGCGCAGGGGCGCAACACCTTGTGCTTTTTCGACCCCGCCATGCAGGCCGCCGCGTCAGCGCGTTCGGTGCTGGAGGGCGACATCCGCCAAGGCATGGCCCGCAACGAGTTTCTGTTGCACTACCAGCCGGTGGTGGACGCCGCCGGCCACCTGCTGGGCGCCGAGGCGCTGGTGCGCTGGCAACACCCGCAGCGCGCCATGGTCTCGCCCGCCGACTTCATCCCGCTGGCCGAGCAGACGGGGCTCATCCTGCCCCTGGGGCGCCAGGTGCTGGCCCTGGCCTGCCGCCAGCTGGCCCAGTGGGCCGCCGCTCCGGAAACGGCCGCATGGACGCTGGCCGTCAACGTGAGTGCGCAGGAGTTTCGCCAGCCCGATTTTGTGGAGCAGGTGCTGGCGGTGCTGCGCGATTCGGCCGCCAACCCGCGCCTGCTCAAGCTCGAACTCACCGAAAGCCTGCTGCTGCACGACGTGGAGGACAGCATCCTCAAGATGCAGGCGCTGCGCACGCTGGGGGTGGGTTTTTCGCTCGACGACTTTGGCACGGGGTACTCATCGCTCAGCTACCTCAAGCGGCTGCCGCTCGACCAGCTCAAGATCGACCAGAGCTTTGTGCGCGACGTGCTCACCGACCCCAACGACGCCACCATCGCCTGCACCATCATCACGCTGGCCCGCAGCCTGGGCCTGGACGTGGTGGCCGAGGGGGTGGAAACCGAAGGGCAACGCAGCTTCCTGCTGCGCAACGGCTGCCGCCAGTTCCAGGGCTACCTGTTCGGGCGGCCCGGGCCTGCCGCCCTGCTTTGATTGCTATTGAATATATAGCTATTCAGGCAGAGCGGACAAGCGGTGGGGCCGGTTTTTGCTTGAATGGCAGAGCTGGTTTCCACCACGGGCGCGCCCCACGCCAGGGAGGCCGGGCGAGGGCCGCCCTGCAGCGCCTCAGGAGGAAGGAAGTCGCGCCATCACCCTCTCAACAGCTTGTCCTCCGCCAGCGCCAGCGCCGCCGGGTGGCCTGACAGCACCAGCGTGTCGCCTTCGGCCAGCAGCGTGTCGTCCACCGCCGCGCTCACATGGCCATTGCCGCGCCGCAGGTTCACCACACGCACGCCCGTCGCAGGCAGTGCCAGCTGGCCCAGGCTGCGGCCCAGGGCGGTGGAGCCCGGGGGCAGGTTGATGGTGGACAGGCGCTCCTGGTCGCGTTCGTTCACGGTGTCGTCGTCCGCGCCATGGAAGTAGCCGCGCAGCAGGTTGTAGCGCGCGTCGCGCTGGTCCTGCACCAGACGCAGCACGCGCCGCATGGGTACGCCCACCAGGGCGAGCGCGTGGCTGGCGAGCATGAGCGAGCCTTCGATGGCCTCGGGCACCACCTCGGTCGCACCGGCCTCCTGCAGCTTGTCCAGGTACAGATCGTCCTGCGTGCGCACCACCACCGGCACCTGCGGCGCGTGCGAGCGGGCATTGGCCAGCACCTTCAGCGCGGCGGGCACGTCGATGTAGGTCACGGCCACGGCGCTGGCGCGCACCAGGCCCGCCGCCATCAGCGCCTGCAGACGGGTCGCGTCGCCGTACACCACCGAATCACCGGCGGCGGCCGCCTGGCGCACGCGGTCCGGGTCCAGGTCCAGCGCCATGTAGGGGATGCCCTCGTGCTCCAGCATGCGCGCCAGGTTCTGTCCGCAGCGGCCGTAGCCGCAGATGATCACGTGCTTGCTGGTGTTGATGGACTTGCGCGCGATCGACGTCATCTGCAGCGACTGCTGCAGCCAGTCGCTGGCCACCAGCTTCATCACGATGCGGTTGCTGTACATGATGAGGAAGGGCGTGGCCAGCATCGACAGCACCATGGCCGCAAGGATGGGGTTCATCAGCGCCGGTTGCACCAGCCCGTTGCTCTGGGTGAGCGACAGCAGCACAAAGCCGAACTCGCCCGCCTGCGCCAGGTACAGGCCGGTGCGCAGCGCCACCCCGGCGGTTGCCCCCATGCCGCGCGCCAGCACCAGGATGATCCCCAGCTTGAGCACCAGCGGCACCGTGAGCAGCATCAGCACCAGCGCCCAGCGGTCCACCAGGATGTGCCAGTCCAGCATCATCCCGATGGTGATGAAGAACAGGCCCAGCAGCACATCGTGAAAGGGCCGGATGTCCGTGCCCACCTGGTGGCGGTACTCGGTCTCGGACACCAGCACGCCCGCAATGAATGCGCCCAGCGCCAGGCTCAGGCCCGCCAGCTCGGTCAGCCAGGCCAGGCCCAGCGTGATCAGCAGCAGGTTCAGCATGAACAGCTCGTCGCTCTTGCGCCGCGCGACCAGCGTGAGCCACCAGCGCATCAGCCGCTGCCCACCGGTGAGCAGCAGGCCCACCAGCACCGTGGCCTTGATCAGCGCCCAGCCCAGAGATGTCAGCAGCTGGTCGGGCGACGACCCCAGCGCGGGGATGAGCACCAGCAGCGGCACCACGGCCAGGTCCTGGAACAGCAGGATGCCCATCACCCGCCGGCCGTGTTCGCTCTCCAGTTCGGCCCGTTCGGCCATGAGCTTGACCACAATCGCCGTGCTGCTCATGGCCATCACGCCCGACAGCGCCAGCGCCGTCTGCCAGCCCATGTCCCACACGCCGCCCACCCAGCGCGACAGCACCAGCGCCAGGCCAGACACCACGGCCATCGTCAGCACCACCTGCATCAGCCCCAGGCCAAACACCTGCTTGCGCATGGCGCGCAGCTTGGGCAGGCTGAACTCCAGCCCGATGGCGAACATCAGGAACACCACGCCAAACTCGCCCAGGTGGCGCACGCCTTCGGAGTTTTGCGCCAGCGCCAGCGCATGCGGCCCGATGAGCACCCCGGCCGCCAGGTAGCCCAGCATGGGCGGCAGCTTGAGGCTGCGGCAGGTCACCACGCCCAGCACCGCGGCCAGCAGGTAAAGCAGTGTGAGGGCAAGCGAGGACATGGGTTCGATGCTATCCGAGGCTTGGCGTGGGCCCAACAGGATTCGGGCAAGCCATCCGTACGGGACGGCGCCCTTGCGCTGCCCGGATGCACGGACCGTGCCAGTGGACTTGGCCGACACGACGGCCCGGCCCGCATGTCCGGTCGATAGAATCCCTGCATGACTCCCGCCCCCGCCGCGCTGCCCCCTTTTGACGCTGATCAGGCCCTGCGCCTGGCCCGCGAGACCTTCCACATCGAGGTGGAAGCCCTGAACGGCCTGGCGGCGCGCGTGGATGGCGTGTTTGCCCAGGCGGTCCAGATGGTGCTGCAGGCCCGGGGCCGCGTGGTGGTGATGGGCATGGGCAAAAGCGGCCACGTGGGCCGCAAGATCGCCGCCACATTGGCCTCCACCGGCACCCCCGCGTTTTTTGTGCACCCCGCCGAAGCCAGCCATGGGGACCTGGGCATGGTCACCGGCGACGACCTGGTGCTGGCCATCTCCAACAGCGGCGAAAGCGGCGAACTCACGGCCATCCTGCCCGTGCTGCGGCGCCTGGGCGCACCCATGATCGCCATGACGGGCGGCCTGCAGTCCACCCTCGCGCGTTATGCCGACCTGGTGCTCGACTGCAGCGTGGCGCGTGAAGCCTGCCCCTTGAACCTGGCCCCCACCGCCAGCACCACGGCCCAGCTGGCCATGGGCGACGCGCTGGCTGTGGCCCTGCTGGACGCCCGGGGCTTCCGCCCCGAAGACTTTGCCCGCTCGCACCCCGGCGGTGCGCTAGGCCGCAAGCTGCTCACCCATGTGAGCGACGTAATGCGCTCGGGCACCGAGGTACCGCGTGTGGCCCCCGATGCCTCGTTCAGCGACCTCATGCGCGAGATGAGCGCCAAGGGCCTGGGCGCCTCGGCCATCGTCGATGCCGCCGGGCAGGTGCTGGGCATCTTCACCGACGGCGATCTGCGCCGCCGCATCGAGGCCGGGGCGGACCTGCGGTCCACCACCGCCGTCCAGGTCATGCACGCCAACCCGCGCCGCATTGCCCCTGACGCCCTGGCCGTGGACGCCGCCGAAATGATGGAAGCCCACGCCATCACCAGCGTGCTGGTGGTGGACGCAGCGGGCGTGCTGGTGGGCGTGGTGCACATCGGCGACCTGATGCGGGCGAAGGTGATCTGACGATGGCGCTGTCCTCTCAGACCTTTCCCTCTCCTGCCTTGCAGATCGACCCCGAGTTATTGCTGCGCGCGCAGGGCGTGCGCGTGGCCTTTTTCGACGTGGACGGGGTGCTCACCGACGGCGGCCTGTACTTCAGCGAAGCGGGCGAGACGATCAAGCGCTTCAACACGCTGGACGGCCACGGCCTCAAGCTGCTGCAGAAGGCGGGCATCACCCCCGCCGTGATCACCGGCCGCGACTCCGCCCCGCTGCGCGTGCGCCTCACGGCCCTGGGCGTCGAGCACGCAGTGTTCGGCACCGAAGACAAACGCCCCGCCGCCGAGCAGATTTTGGCCACCCTGGGCCTGACCTGGGCGCAGGCGGCGGCCATGGGCGACGACTGGCCCGACCTGCCCGTCATGCGCCGCAGCGCGTTCGCCTGCGCGCCTGCCAACGCCCAGACCGAGGTGCGCCATGCGGCCCATTTCGTGACCCAGGCGCGCGGGGGCGATGGTGCCGCGCGCGAGCTGTGCGACCTGCTGCTGGTGGCCACGGGCCGCTACGCGGCGCTGCTGGCGGACTACACCGCATGATCCGTGTCGTCCGACAGGGCTGGGACCAGCTCTCGATCTACCTGCCCGTGGTGCTGATGGGCCTGCTGGCTTTGGGCACCTGGTGGCTGGTGCGCAACGCACCCATGCCCCAGTTGCCCGCGATCGACCGACCCGTGCAGCACCAGCCGGACTATTTCATGAAGACCTTTTCGGTGAAGACGTTCGACGCCACGGGCCGCCTGCAGAGCGAGGTGCAGGGTGACGAGGCACGCCACTACCCCGACACCGACACGCTGGAGATCGACCAGGTCCGCATGCGCTCGGTCAGCCTCGATGGCCGCGTCACCGTGGCCACGGCCAACCGGGCCCTGAGCAACGCCGACGGCTCCGAAGTGCAGTTGTTTGGCAATGCCATCGTCACGCGTGAGCCCCTGCCCGCCAAGCCCGGGGCAGCGGCGCAGCCCCGCTTGGAGTTCCGGGGCGAGTTTCTGCATGCCTTCACCAACACCGAACGGGTGCGCTCCGACCAGCCGGTCACGCTCACCCGTGGCAACGACCGATTCACCGCCGACGGCATGGATTACGACAACCTCGACCAGGTGCTGCAACTGCGCGGGCGCGTGCGCGGCATGATCCTGCCGGGCACCACGCGCTAGCCCCAAGCCCTCCCGCCTCGCCGCCACAGCCGGAACGCACATGACCAGTCCCCTTGTCTTCATCACCGGCGCCTCCAGCGGCATTGGCCAGGCCCTGGCCCACCGCTATCACCAGGCGGGGTTCCGCCTGGCCCTGGTGGCGCGGCGCACTTCCGAGATCGAGACATGGGCAAGCGCTCAAGGAATAAGCCCTGATGGCTATGAAATTTATAGCGCTGATGTGTCGGCAACCGACAGCATCGTGGCTGCGGGGCGTGACTGCATCGCACGCCAGGGCGTGCCGGATGTGGTGATTGCCAACGCCGGCATCAGCGTGGGCATGGACACAGCGGTGCGAGACGACATCGACGTCATGGCCCGCACCTTTGCCACGAACAACATCGGCATGGCGGCCACCTTCCAGCCGTTTGTGGATGCCATGGTGCAGCGCGGCAGCGGCACCCTGGTGGGCATTGGCAGCGTGGCCGGCATCCGCGGCCTGCCGGGCCATGGCGCCTATTGCGCCAGCAAGGCGGCCGTCATCAGCTATTGCGAGAGCCTGCGCGGTGAATTGCGCCCCCACGGCGTGCGCGTGGTGACGGTGTCTCCGGGCTACATCGACACCCCCCTCACGCAGCAGAACCGCTACAGCATGCCGTTTTTGATGCAGCCCGCTGATTTTGCCGACCGGGCGTTTCGCACCATTCAGGCGGGCGTGAGCTACCGGGTCATTCCCTGGCAGATGGGGGTTGTCGCCAAGCTGCTGCGCATGCTGCCCAACCCACTGTTTGACAAGGTGCTGGCGGGCCGCCCGCGCAAGCGCCGTCAGAGCGAAATGCAGTAGAGGCGGCGTTGCACGAGGCGGTTAAGAACCCGGCTATCCACAAGCGCCGCAAC
>DATLGV010000209.1:0-5258 GCA_035540275.1 Acidovorax sp.
CACGTAGCCCGGGGTCTGCGTGGGCACGACGAAGGCGCTCAGGCCCTTCTTGCCGGCGGCCTTGTCGGTCGCGGCGATGACGATGGCGAGGTGGCCGTTCTGCCCGGAGGTGATGAACTGCTTGACCCCGTCGATTTCCCAGTGGTCACCGCGGCGCCGGGCGGTCGTGCGCAGCGCCGAGGCATCGCTGCCCACGTGCGGTTCGGTCAGGCAGAACGCGCCCAGCAGTTCGCCCTGCGCCAGCGGCTGCAGCCAGCGCTGCTTCTGGGCAGCGTCGCCGTAGCGCATGAGGATGGCGTTGACCGGGCAGTTGGTCACGCTGATGGCGGTGCTGGTGCCGCCATCACCGGCCGCGATTTCTTCCAGCACCAGGGCCAACGTCACGTAGTCCAAGTTGGCGCCGCCGAACTCTTCGGGCACGCAGATGCCATACGCCCCCAGCGCGGCCAGGCCCTGGTGGGCTTCTTTGGGGAAGTGGTGTTCCTTGTCCCACCGCGCGGCGTTCGGCCACAGCTCGGTCTGTGCAAAGTCGCGCACCGCGTCGCGGATCATTTCCTGGTCTTGGGTCAGCAGCATGGGAGTGTCTCCAGAGTCGTTGTGCAGAAATTCAAAAAGCTCACCAATGGGCAGCGCGGCGGCCATCGTGGTGCAGCAGTCGGCCCTTGTCGGCAGCGGTCACGCTGGCCAGCGTGCTGCGCAGGCCGCGCACACTGTCTTCCACCGTCAGCGGCGCACCGCCGCCGCCCATGTCGGTCTGCACCCAGCCGGGGTCGATGGTGACCAGCGTGGCGCCGGGGTAGTCATGCTGCGCGGCGGCCACAGCCATGTTGAGCGCGGCCTTGCTGGTGCGGTACAGCCACGAGCCGCTGTCAGGCACGCTGCCGATCTGCGACATGGACGAGGACAGAAACGCAAACACGCCGCCCGCGTCCGCCACCAGAGGCGCCACCTGCGGAATGGCCTGCATGGCGCCCAGCACGTTGGTGTGCATGACGGCATCAAAGTCTTGCTGCGTGGGCGGCGTGAGCGCGTTGGGGCGGCGGATGACGCCGGCCACATACAGCGCCAGGTCCAGCTTTTTGCCATCGAGCTGCCAGGCCAGGCCGCTCACGCTGGCCGGGTTGGCCACATCCACGGTGAGCGCCTCGGCACCCAGCGCCAGCACGCGTTCACGGCCTGCGTCGTCGCGCACGGTGGCGATCACCCGGCGCCCGGCGTCGGTGTACTGGCGCACCAGCTCCAGGCCGATGCCCCGGGACGCGCCAATCACGAGTATGGAGTTCATTTTCAAGTCCAAAGTGCTGCAAGCGCTAGTGGTTCATGCGCCAGCAGCTATTAATTTAGGAGCAATCAAAACGGCAATGCAAGCTCAGGCAGACAGGTATCCGGCGTATTCGAAATAGCCCGACCACGCAGGGTCGTACGCCACCTTCAGCTCGAGCGATGCTGCCTCGTCGCGCAGCAGCAGGGGTGCCAGCGCCTGCTTGGCCAGCTGTTCGTCGCTCACGTAGTACAGCGCCTGCCGGCGCCCCGCGCGCATCAGCGTCAGCACCAGAATGCCCAGCTGCGGCAATTGCAGCACGGTGGCAGCCTGGTCCTGCAGGTCTTGCACGGCGGTCAGGGTGTCGCTGTCGGGCACCGCCAGGTCCACGGTCAGGGCGTAGGCCAGGTCGGCGCGCATGGCCACCGCGTTGGCGCTGGTGTTGACCATGACCACGCCGGTCTCGGGCGCGTCTTCGCCGTCCACATCGTCGGGTGACAGTTCGTTGCCGTCCTCGTCGATGGGGCAGTCAAACTGCAGCTCCAGCCCGTCCCACTCGGCCTCGCCCGTGGGGAAGTGGCCGGTGTGGCCCAGGGTCTCGGTCCAGTAGCGGTCGAACACCGGGGGCAGCTGGTTCAGCGGCACCCAGGGCGTGTGGGGCTCGTCCGGCTCGCCCACAAAGTCCACCGCGCCGACCTTCACGGCAAAGTCGTATTCGCCCAGCACATGGTCGAGCATGATGAACGCCATGTTGCGCGCGTGGTCCTGGTAGTCGCTGGGGATCTCGCGGCCAAAGCGGATCTCCAGCGCCGCCTGCCCGCCGTCCTGTTCCAGCGCCACCAGCACTTCGGCGGTGGACAGCTCAAAGCCTTCCATGCCGATGGGAAAGTCCGGCTGCGTGGTGCGCTCGCGGAACGCACGCACGCGGTAGTGCGGCAGCGCGGGTGCGGCTGCCACCACCTGCGCCACCAGCGGAAACCGCTCGATGCTGCCGTGGGCCGTGACGATGAGGTCCACCACCGCATCAGCATCATCACCGGACATCTCCAGCGCCAGACCTTCCAGGTGCTGATCCATCAGCGCATTGGCCGCCCCCACGCGCTCGCGCAGCGGCAGGGCCTGCAGCGATGCCTGGGCATCAGAAAACGCGCGCCAGAAGGCGCCGATGGCGGGAGAGGGAGTGGTCATCGCGGTCCTTGTACAAAGTCGGGGATCATCCCATCTCCAGCCTGTGGCCTCAGACGAGTTCCAGCGCCACGGCCGTGGCCTCGCCACCGCCGATGCACAGCGTGGCCAGGCCCTTGGTCAGGCCGCGCGCCTTGAGGGCGTGGATCAGCGTGACCATGATGCGCGCGCCGCTGGCGCCGATGGGGTGGCCCAGCGCGCAGGCGCCACCGTTCACGTTGACCTTGTCGTGGGGGAGATCCAGCTCCTTCATCAGCGCCATGGGCACCACGGCAAAGGCTTCGTTGATCTCCCACAGCTGCACGTCGCCCACTTGCCAACCCGCCTTGGCCAGGGCCTTCTGCGTGGCGCCCAGCGGGGCAGTGGCGAACCACTCGGGCTCTTGCGCATGGGTGGCGTGGCTCACGATGCGGGCCAGGGGCTTGGCGCCCAGCTTCTTGGCGGTGGACTCGCGCATCATCACCAGCGCGGCGGCGCCGTCGTTGATGCTGGAGCTGGAGGCGGCGGTGATGGTGCCATCCTTCTTGAAGGCGGGTTTGAGCGTGGCGATCTTTTCGAGCTTGACCTTGCCGGGGCCTTCGTCCACCGACACCACACGCTCGCCGCTGCGGTCCTTCACCGTCACGGGCACGATCTCGGCCGCGAATGCGCCGGATTCGGTAGCAGCCTTGGCGCGCTGCACGCTGGCCGTGGCAAACGCGTCCTGCTGTTCGCGCGTGAAGCTGTATTTGGCAGCGCAGTCTTCACCAAAGGTGCCCATGCTGCGACCCGCTTCGTAGGCGTCTTCCAGGCCGTCGAGCATCATGTGGTCGAAGATGCGGTCGTGGCCCAGGCGGTAGCCGCCGCGGCCTTTTTGCAGCAGGTAGGGGGCGTTGGTCATGCTCTCCATGCCGCCCGCCACCATCACATCGTGCGTGCCCGCCAGAAGCATGTCGTGCGCCATCATCGCCGCCTTCATGCCGGAGCCGCACATCTTGCTGAGCGTGACGGCGCCCGCGCCCTTGGGCAGGCCGCCCTTGAACGCCGCCTGGCGCGCAGGCGCCTGGCCCTGGCCGGCCATCAGGCAGTTGCCAAACAGCACTTCGCCCACAGCGTCGGGCGAGACACCGGCGCGCTCGATGGCGGCCTTGATGGCCGCACCGCCCAGGTCGTGCGCAGCCAGGCTGGCAAAGTCGCCCTGCAGCGAGCCCATAGGGGTGCGTGCGGCGCCGACGATGACGATGGGGTCTTGGATGGACATGGTGAAGGTCTCCTGGGTAAGGGTCAGAGGAAAAGGGGTGGGTGACAATTGGGACTTGGCGCGCGCTCAGCCCGCCGCAGCGCGCTGTGCAAAGCGCCGCTCCGGGTCGTAAGGGAACACATCGAGCATCTGGCCGGCCTGGATGCGCTCCTTGTGCGACTGCCAGAACGCGGCGTCGAGCAGGTCGGCGTGGTGCTGCATGAAGACTGCGCGCACGGCGTCGTTGCCGAGCAAAAAGGGGCCAAAGGTTTCGGGAAACACATCGCGCGGGCCCACGCTGTACCAGACCTCGCCGCTCATTTCTTCTTCCTCGTTGCGCGGCGTGGGCACGCGGCGGAAGTTGCAGTCGGTGAGGTATTCGATCTCGTCGTAGTCGTAGAAAACGACTTTGCCGTTGCGCGTGACGCCGAAGTTCTTCCAGAGCATGTCGCCGGGGAAGATGTTGGCGGCCACGAGGTCCTTGATGGCGTTGCCGTATTCGATCACGCTGCGCTCCATCTGCTGGCGCGCGCGCGGGTCCGAAAGTCCGGTATCGAAAGCTTCCTGCAGATAGATGTTGAGCGGGATCATGCGCCGCTCGATGTACAGGTGCTTGATGATGACCTCGGTCTGGCCGTCGCTTCCATCGTCATTTTTGCGGTCGCTGATTTCGAGCTGGCTGGGGGCGAACTTCTCGATCTCGGCGATGAGCGCATCGTCGAACCGGTCGCGCGGAAAGGCGACCTCGCTGTACTCCAGCGTGTCGGCCATGCGGCCCACGCGGTCGTGCTGCTTGACCAGCAGGTACTTGGCCTTGATCTGCTCGCGCGTGGTTTCCTTCTGGTGCGGAAAGTAGTCCTTGATGAGCTTGAACACAAACGGAAAGCTCGGCAGGTCGAACACCAGCATCACCATGCCCTTGATACCGGGCGCGATGCGGAACTGGTCGCTGGAATGCTTGAGGTGGTACAGAAAGTCGCGGTAGAACAGCGTCTTGCCCTGCTTGGCCAGGCCCAGGGCGTTATAGATTTCGGCGCGCGGCTTGCGCGGCATGAGGCTGCGCAAAAACTGCACATAGGCGCTGGGCACCTCCATGTCCACCATGAAGTAGGCGCGGGCGAAGCTGAACAGCATCTGCATGTCGTCTTCGCCAAACAGCGCGGCGTCGATGAACAGCCTGCCGCTGTCGTCATGCAGGATGGGCAGCGCAAACGGCACCTCATGAAAGCCGTTGATGATCTTGCCCACCACATAGGCGCCCTTGTTGCGAAAGAACAGGCTGGTGGGCACCTGGATCTGGAAGTTGGTGCGCAGCCGCACCTTGTCGAGCCGGCTGCGCATGGCGGCCACCACGCAGGCGGTGTCGCGCGACAGGTCGGCAAACTCGCGCTGGAGCTGGAAGTTCTCGAGGATGGTCTGGAAGGTGTCGCCCAGCGTCTCGCGCGTGGGGTAGTAGGCGCGGTAGGTGGGCCGCGCTGCGGGCTCATCGTTCTCGATGTATTCGGTGCTCACGGCAGGCCGCACAAAGATGAAGTCGTTGTGGAAATGCGTGCGGTGCAGGATCTTGGTGGTGACCGAGTTGAAGAAGGTCTC
>DATLGV010000210.1:0-3901 GCA_035540275.1 Acidovorax sp.
GTGGGCCCGGCCCCCCCTCCAAGCTTTCTCTTCCAGCCACGTCGGCCGCACGAGCGGTGCGACACCGAGCGCGAACCGGCCCCCGCCGGATCAGCGCACCGAGCCAGCCTCCCGCCGAGGCGGCATCAGCCCACCTCCCCCAAGATTCATACCAGCTCCGCCAAGGAGTCAATCCATGCACTTAAACGAACTCAAGGCACTGCACGTGTCTGAAGTCCTGAAGCAGGCCGAAGAACTCGAAATCGAAAACACGGGCCGCATGCGCAAGCAGGAGTTGATGTTTGCGATCATCAAAAAGCGCGCCAAGGCGGGTGAGCAGGTGTTTGCGGATGGTGTGCTGGAAATCCTGCCCGACGGTTTTGGATTCTTGCGCAGCCCTGATACCAGCTTCACGGCCAGCACCGACGACATCTACATCAGCCCCAGCCAGGTGCGCCGCTTCAACCTGCACACCGGCGACATGATCGAAGGCGAAGTGCGCACGCCCAAGGACGGCGAACGCTACTTTGCCCTCACCAAGCTGGACTCGGTCAACGGCGGCCCGCCCGAGCAGAACAAGCACAAGGTGATGTTCGAAAACCTGACGCCCCTGTTCCCCAAGGAGCAGATGCGCCTGGAGCGCGACATCAAGGGCGACGAGAACATCACTGGCCGCATCATCGACATCATCGCGCCCATCGGCCGTGGCCAGCGCGCGCTGATCGTCGCGCCACCCAAGAGCGGCAAGACCGTGATGATGCAGCACATTGCCCACGCCATCACCGCCAACAACCCCGACGTGCACCTGATGGTGCTGCTGGTGGACGAGCGCCCTGAAGAAGTGACCGAGATGCAGCGCACTGTCAAGGGCGACATCATTGCCTCCACCTTCGACGAACCCGCCGCCCGCCACGTGCACGTGGCCGAGATGGTGATCGAGCGTGCCAAGCGCCTGGTCGAGCTGAAGAAGGACGTGGTGATCCTGCTGGACTCCATCACCCGCCTGGCCCGCGCCTACAACAACGTCGTACCGTCGAGCGGCAAGGTGCTGTCGGGCGGTGTGGACGCCGCAGCGCTGCAGCGCCCCAAGCGCTTCTTTGGCGCGGCCCGCAAGGTGGAAGAAGGCGGCTCGCTCACCATCATCGCCACGGCGCTGGTCGACACCGGCAGCCGCATGGACGAAGTGATCTTTGAAGAATTCAAGGGCACGGGCAACTGCGAAATCCACCTGAACCGCCGTCTGTACGAAAAGCGCGTGTTCCCTGCGATCGAGCTCAACAAGAGCGGCACGCGCCGCGAAGAACTGCTGCTGGCCCCCGAGATCCTGCAGAAGACCCGCATCCTGCGCCAGTTCATGTACAACATGGACGAGATCGAGTCGATGGAGCTCATGATCAAGAACATGAAGGCCACCAAGACCAACGTGGACTTCTTCGACATGATGCGTCGCGGGGGCTGATTCTCAGCCTGTGCAATAATAGAGGGCTTTTTCTTGCGGAAAGTACATCGGACTGGCCGGTGCGGCTCCCGCAGTTGACTCAAAGGAAGATCATGAAAGAAGGCATTCACCCCAACTACCGCGAAGTTCTGTTCGTGGACCTGTCCAACGGTTTCAAGTTCGTGACCCGCTCGTGCGTGAACACCAAGGAAACCGAAACCCACGAAGGCAAGGAATACCCGCTGTTCAAGCTGGATACCTCTTCTGAATCGCACCCCTTCTACACCGGCACGCAAAAGTCCGTGGACAACATGGGTGGCCGCGTGGAGCGCTTCCGCAACCGTTTCGGCAAGACCGCAGCGAAGTAATTCGCCCCTGCGATCCCGCCAAAAAGGCAGCCCGGGCAACCGGGCTGCCTTTTTTCATGGGTTTTGCCTTTATTCTCGGTGGCTCCTTTGCCCTGCCGCCCACTGCCGCGTGACTCCACCCACCCCCGCCATCGTTACCCAGAACGCCGTCAGCCCGCTGCCCCGCTGGGCGCTGCTGCTGCTGTGCATTGCCTACGTAGTGCCCGGCTTTGTGGGCCGCGACCCATGGAAGAATGCAGACGTCACCGCCTTTGGCTACATGCTGGAACTGGCCCAGGGGCGCACTCCCTGGCTCAGTCCGCTGCTCGGCGGCATGCCCCCTGAAACCGAAGGGCTGCTGCCCTACTGGCTGGGGGCCTGGGCCGTGCAGATGGCGCCGGCTTGGCTGCCGACCGAGGTGGCGGCACGCATGCCTTTTATCGCCCTCCTGGCCATCACGCTGATTGCCACCTGGTACGGCGTGTACTACCTGGCACGCAGCCCCGGTGCGCAACCGGTCGCGTTCGCCTTTGGCGGCGAGGCCCCTCCCCTCGATTACGCACGCGCCATAGCCGATGGAGCCTTGCTGGCGCTGATCGCCTGCCTGGGCCTGGCGCAACTGTCGCACGAGGTGACAAGCTATCTGGCGCAGCTGGGCTGCACCGCTCTGCTGTTCTTTGCAGTGTCGGCCATGCCACACCGCACGGTGGCGCCAGCGGTGGCACTGGTGCTGGGCATGGCGGGGCTCACGCTGTCCGGGGCCCCTGCACTGACGGCCATGCTGGGCATAGGTGGCGCAGTGCTGGTGGTTTTTGCGCCCGCAGGCAACACCGGCCACCATTGGCGCTGGGCTGCGGCACTCGGCGCTGCCACGCTGGCGATGTCCGTACTGGCGCAGGGGCTGGACCTGTGGCGCTGGCGAATTGCGGGGTTTGATGGTGGTGGCAAGGACTGGCTGAGCCTGGCCCGCCTGCTGCTGTGGTTTGGCTGGCCAGCCTGGCCGCTGGCGCTGTGGACCTTGTGGCGCTGGCGCCAGCAGATCTTCAGCCGCCCCGGGCAACGGCATCTGCTGGTGCCCCTGTGGTTCACCCTGGTGTCCATTGGCGCCACCGTCACCACCCAGCCGGCCGACAGGGCCTTGCTGCTCGGTCTGCCCGCCATGGCCGCGCTGGCGGCGTTCGCCTTGCCGACGCTGCGCCGTAGCGTGGGGGCGCTCATTGACTGGTTCACGCTGCTGTTCTTCACGGCGTCGGCCCTGACGATCTGGGTGATCTGGATTGCCATGCAGACCGGCGTACCTGCCAAGCCCGCTGCCAACGTGGCCAGGCTGGCGCCAGGGTTTGTGTCCCAGTTTTCGGCGCTGGCATTGCTGGTGGCCGTGGCGGCCACCTTGGGGTGGTGCGGCCTGGTGTGGTGGCGCGCGTCCCGCAACCGCGCCCCCATCTGGAAGAGCCTGGTGCTGCCCGCTGGGGGCGCTGCCCTGGGCTGGCTTTTGCTCATGACCCTGTGGCTGCCCCTGCTGGACTATGCGCGCAGCTATGGTCCGCAGGTGCGCAGTGTGACGGCTGCCCTGGGGCCGGCGCCCGGGTGCATTCAGACCGTAGGGCTGAACCGCGCCCAGGTGGCGGCGCTGCAGTTCCATGGGCAGTTGTCGCTGCAGCGCGCGGGCCTGCAGGATGAATGCCGGTGGCTGCTGGTGGACAGCGCCTCCTGGCCCGCGTCAGAGCGCATGGTCCGCGCAAAGCTTTGGGAGCTTCGGGCCACCCTGCCCCGCCCCACCGACAAGAACGAGAACCTGCTGTTGTTCCACCGCGCGGCGCCGGCACGCTGATGTCGGAGCTGTCCACCATCACCCGGCACGCCGCGACCGTGCTGGCGGGGCAACTGGCTGTGATGGCTTTCGGAGTGACGGACACCATTGTGGCGGGGCGCTACAGCGAGTCGTCGCTGGCCGCGCTGTCGGTGGGGTCGGCCATCTTCATCAGCGTGTATGTGGCGCTCATCGGCGTGCTACAGGCCTTGCTCCCTGTGTGGGCCGAACTGCGCGGCGCGCAACAGCCCGAGGCAATGGGCCGGTCTCTGCGGCAGGCCTTGTACCTGTGCGCTGCGGCATCGGTGATGGGTATGGCGGTGCTGC
>DATLGV010000211.1:0-9270 GCA_035540275.1 Acidovorax sp.
CCAATGGGGCCCGCTGGCGGTTTCACCTGGCGCACCCGTCGAGTTCGTGATCACTGCGCCGGGCTACGCCACCACCCACATCTACCGCAGCGGTTTCCCGCGCAGCAGTGGCCTCATCCACCTGCGCGCAGAACGCATGGCCGATGCCGACAAGGGTGCCGAGAGCGTCGTGACCATGACCCGCCCGCGCGGCTATCTGGACCCAGCGCGCGACAGGATGCTGCTGGACGGCGCGGCTCCCGCGGGCGTGCCCCCCGGTGCAGGCGTGGCATCGGCCAAAGTGAAGCCGGCGGGCGGGGTGCGCAGCATTGCGGGCGAATTCAATGGACAGCGGGTGGTAGGGCAGACCTGGCCCGCCGCCCAGGGGCATGTGGTGATGCTCGAGTTGGGCGACTGAACCGGGCTGCGGACGCACGACCCAGGGTGGGCCCCGCAAATCCCGGATAATCCCCCACTCGCCTGCCTCCACCACCGCAGCCCGGGCCGCACGCCCGATCGCTGCTTTTGTTTTTCTGTTCCTGCCCATGAGCGCCACAGCGACCGACCCCAACCTCCAGCACCTGACCCAGGCCCGCGAACAGATCGCCCGAGGCGATCTCAAGAATGCCGCACTGACGCTCAACAAGGCCAACGCCCAATGGCCGCAAGACCCCCGCGTTTTCATGCTGGGCGCGCTGCTGGCGGAAAAATCGGGCAATGTCAAAGGCGCTTTTGAAGCACTGCGCAAGTCGGTGTCTCTAGCGCCCGACTGGGGCCCTGGGCTGCTGGAGCTGGCCTTGCTGCTGGCGCGCCAGAACCAGTTCGCGGAGGCGGTGGAAACCGCCGAGAAAGTCGCTGCGCTCGAACCCCGGAACCTGCAGGTGCTCGCGGGCGTCATCGACATCGCGCACCGCGCCGGGCACCTCGAAATGGCCGTGCGCCACCTGCGCCGCGGGCTCGACCTGGTCCCGGGTGATGTGGCGCTGCGGCGCCTGTTGGCCCGTGATCTGAGCGACCAGGGCCAGCACGAAGCGTCCATCGCACTGTGGCATGCCCTGGTGCAGGAGCATCCTGCAGACGCGCAGTCCCTGGTGGGCCATGTTCAGGCCTGCATCGCCGCAGGCAAGCCTGCTGAAGCCCGCGACAGCACCGCGGCCTTGCTGGGCCTGGCGCCCGACGACGCCGTGTACCAGTACTACGCCCAATTGACCCGGGGCGAGACGCCCGACCAGCAGCCGGCAGAACTTACGCGCGCGCTTTTCGACAACATGGCCGAGTTCTATGACCTGCACATGGTGCGCGGTCTCAAGTACCAGCTGCCCAAGCAGGTGGGCGACAAGATCCTGGCGCGCCACCCCGACAAGAAAATCAACGTGCTGGACCTGGGATGCGGCACGGGCCTGCTGGGGGTTTGCCTGGGCCGGCTGGACGGGGCTCTGGTGGGCGTAGACCTGTCGACGAAGATGATCGAGCAGGCTGCGCGGCACAACGTGTACGACCGTTTCCATACCGTCAACCTGCATGACGCCCTGCGCGAGACGCCCGGCGCGCTGTATCAGGTGATTGCTGCGCTGGACGTATTCATCTACGCGGGCGACGTCACGCAAGCCATCCCCAACGCGCACCGCGTTCTAGCGCCGAGCGGCATGATGGTCTTCTCGTTCGAAACTGCGCCCGAACAAGGTCCCGACATGGTTTTGCAACCTGCAGGCCGCTATGCGCACAAGCGCAGCCATGTGGAAGCGGTGTGCCAGTCTGCCGGTTTTGCCACCGTCGAGATCGAGGAAACCGTGCTGCGCGAAGAAAACCACACCCCCGTCCCCGGGTTCGTGGTGACGGCCTGCAAGGCGGCTTGACCGATGGGCAAGGTCCCGCCGCACTGTGCACGCGGGCGGTGTGGACACTAGCGTTACGCCAACAAGCGTGACGACTTCGGCACGTGGGCCATCAAGAAGTCCATTTGGTCCGCCAGGATGCGCCGGTTGCGCAAAATGAAGTCTTCCCACAGGCTGGGCACGTAGGGCGTGTAGAGCAGCGGCATGTGCGCCTGCTCGGGCGTGCGGGGCCCTTTGCGGTGGTTGCAGGGGCGGCAGGCGGTGACCACGTTCATCCAGTGGTCCTGGCCGTTGCGGGCAAACGGCACGACGTGCTCGCGTGTCAGGTCTTCTTCGTGGAAATGCCCGCCGCAATATGCACACACATTGCGGTCGCGCGCAAACAGCTTGCTGTTGGTCAGGCTGGGCTTGAGGTCGAACGGATTGATGCTGGGCACGCCCTTGGTGCCAATGATGCTGTTGATGGCGATCACCGATTGCTCACCCGTGATGGCGTTGTGCCCGCCCCGGAACCGGGCGATCTGGGCGCCGGATTCCCAGCGCACCTCACCGGCGGCGTAATGAATCACCGCCTGTTCGAGTGAAATCCACGATTGGGGCAGCCCTTGGGCTGACAGCTTCAAGACCTTCAAAACACGCCTCCTGGAACGCCAAGTACACAAGGATTCGGAACGCAGATGTCTCGCGGGCAGCCCTGCGCGGGGCCAGCCGTGGGTCACAATATACTCCGTTTTCATGACAAATTGGCGTCCTGCGCTTGATGGACCTGCGCATGGTGCTATCAAAAAGATAACAGACCGATGAAGATCTTTCGCGGATTCCACCACCCGGGCATCGCAGATGCCTGTGCGCTGACCATCGGCAACTTCGACGGCGTGCACCGGGGCCACCAGGCCATGCTGGCACTTTTGAACAGCGAGGCCGCCCACCGGGGCGTGGAAAGCTGCGTGCTCACCTTCGAGCCCCACCCGCGCGACTACTTTGCAGGAATCCACCACAAGCCCGAACTGGCGCCTGCCCGTATCGGCACCCTGCGCGACAAGCTCACCGAGCTGGCCCGCTGCGGCGTGCAGCAGACCGTGGTGCTGCCGTTTGACGCGCGGCTGGCAGCCCAATCGCCCGATGCTTTCATCGACGAAGTGCTGGTGCGCGGCCTGGGCGCACGCTACGTGCTGGTGGGCGATGATTTCCGCTTTGGCCGCCAGCGCGCGGGCGACTACGCCATGCTGGACGCCGCCGGTCAGGCCCAGGGCTTTGACGTGGCGCGCATGAACAGCTATGAGGTGCATGGCCTGCGCGTCTCCAGCTCCGCCGTGCGCCAGGCCCTGGGCGCTGGCGACATGGAGGCCGCCGCGAGGTTGCTGGGACGCCCCTACACCATCAGCGGCCATGTGGTGCACGGCCGCAAGCTGGGGCGCGCACTGGGCGCCACCGCCGAGGGCGCGGGCGACGGCTTTCGCACGCTGAACCTGCGCTTTGCCCACTGGAAGCCCGCCGCCAGCGGCATCTTTGCCGTGCTGGTGCATGGCCTCGCTGCCGAGCCCTTGCCGGGCGTGGCCAACCTGGGCGTGCGCCCATCGCTGGACCCGAACGATGTGAATGGCGGCCGCGTGCTGCTGGAAACCCATTGCCTGCACTGGCCGGCCGGACTGGGCGCCGAAGGGGCGTACGGTAAAATCGTGCGGGTGGAACTGCTGCACAAACTGCACGACGAGCTGAAGTACGACGGCCTGGATGCCCTGACGGCGGGTATTGCCAAGGACTGTGCGGATGCGCGCGCCTACTTTGCGACGGCCCACGCACCCAACCACACCGAGACCCGGCGCCAGACCACGCGCGACCGAATTTGAGGGAGCTGCCAGCGCAGCGCCTGCCCGGCAGGCACGACATCTCTCCACGCCACGCTCTTTCCCGTTTTGCTCCGGGCCAGCCCCGGAATGCCCCGTTTTAAGGCTCCCTCATGTCCGACAACGCCAGTACCACCACTCCCTCCGCTCCGGATTACCGCAGCACGCTGAACCTGCCCGACACCCCCTTTCCGATGCGCGGCGACCTGCCCAAGCGCGAACCCGGCTGGGTCAAGGAATGGGAAGACCAGGGCATCTACAAGCGCCTGCGCGATGCCCGCCGCGGTGCGCCCAAGTTCATCCTGCACGACGGCCCGCCCTATGCCAACGGCCAGATCCACATGGGCCATGCGGTCAACAAGATCCTCAAGGACATGATCACCAAGGCGCGCCAGCTCGAAGGCTTTGACGCACTGTATGTGCCGGGCTGGGACTGCCACGGCCTGCCCATCGAGAACGCCATCGAAAAGAAGCACGGCCGCAATCTGAGCCGCGACGACATGCAGGCCAAGAGCCGCGCGTTTGCCACCGAACAGATCGCGCAGCAGATGGTGGACTTCAAGCGCCTGGGCGTGCTGGGCGAATGGGACAACCCTTACAAGACCATGAACCCCGCCAACGAGGCGGGCGAGATCCGCGCCTTCAAGCGCGTGATGGAGCGCGGCTTTGTGTACCGGGGCCTCAAGCCCGTGTACTGGTGCTTTGACTGCGGCAGCTCGCTGGCCGAGTTCGAGATCGAGTACCAGGACAAGAAGAGCACTACGCTGGACGTGGCCTTCAAGTCGCACGACCCCGCCCAACTGGCCGCCGCCTTTGGCCTGCCCGCATTGGCCAAGGACGCGTTTGTGGTTATCTGGACCACCACCGCCTGGACCATCCCCGCCAACCAGGCACTGAACCTGAACCCCGAGATCAGCTACGCGCTGGTCGATGCGGGCGAACGCATCCTGCTCGTGGCCGAGCCGCTGGTGGCCTCGTGCCTGGAGCGCTACGGCCTCACCGGAAGCGTGCTGGCCACCACCCTGGGCAAGAAACTGGGCGGGCTCGAATTTGAACACCCGCTGTACGACGTGGCCAGCGAAGACGGCAGCTTTGGCTACCGCCGCCTGTCACCCGTGTACCTGGCCGACTACGCCACGGCCGACGACGGCACGGGTATCGTGCACTCCTCGCCCGCCTACGGCCTGGAAGACTTCAACTCCTGCCGCGCGCATGGCATGGCGCTCGATGAGATCCTGAACCCCGTCCAGGGCAATGGCACCTATGCGGCTGATTTCCCGCTGTTTGGCGGCCAGCACATCTGGAAGGCCGTGCCTGTGATCATCGAAGCCCTGCGCAACGCGGGCCACCTGATGACCACCAAGGACATCACCCACAGCTACCCCCACTGCTGGCGCCACAAGACGCCCGTGATCTACCGCGCGGCCGCCCAGTGGTTCGTGCGCATGGACGAGGGCGAAGGCGTTTTCACAAAGCCCGGCATGAAGCCCGCCAAGACACTGCGCCAGATCGCGCTGGACGCGATAGCGCACACCGGCTTCTACCCCGAAAACGGCCGTGCGCGTCTCTCAGACATGATTGCGAATCGGCCCGACTGGTGCATCTCGCGCCAGCGCAGCTGGGGCGTGCCCATCCCGTTCTTCCTGCACAAGGATTCTGGCGAGCTGCACCCGCGCACCATGGAGATCATGGACCAGGCGGCGGACATCGTCGAAAAAGGCGGCATCGAGGCCTGGAGCCGCGTGACGACCGAAGAGATCCTGGGCGCCGAAGACGCACCCCACTACACCAAGAGCACCGACATCCTCGAAGTATGGTTCGACTCCGGCTCCACCTTCAGCCATGTGCTGCGCGGCACGCACCCCGAGGTGCACCACGACACCGGCCCCGAGGCCGATCTGTACCTCGAAGGCCATGACCAGCACCGCGGCTGGTTCCACAGCTCGCTGCTGCTGGCATCGGCCCTGGAAGGCCGTGCCCCGTATCGCGGCCTGCTGACCCACGGCTTCACCGTGGACAGCCAGGGCCGCAAGATGAGCAAGTCGCTGGGCAACGGCATCGACCCGCAAGAGATCAACAAGAAGCTGGGTGCCGAGATCATCCGCCTGTGGGTGGCTGCGAGCGACTACTCCGGCGACATCGCGGGCGACGAGAAGATCCTGGCGCGTGTGGTGGACGCCTACCGCCGCATTCGCAACACGCTGCGCTTTTTGCTGGCCAACGTGAGCGACTTCGACCCGGCCCAGGACGCCGTGCCGTTCGACCAGATGCTGGAGATCGACCGCTACGCGCTCACGCGCGCGTCCGAGTTCCAGGCCGAGGTGCTGGCGCACTACAAGGTGTACGAATTCCACCCCGTGGTGGCCAAACTGCAGCTGTACTGCTCGGAAGACCTGGGTGGCTTCTACCTGGACGTGCTCAAGGACCGCCTGTACACCACGGCGCCCAAGAGCCTGGCCCGCCGCAGCGCGCAGACGGCGCTCTACAACATCACGCACGCCATGCTGCGCTGGATGGCGCCGTTCCTCTCGTTCACGGCCGAAGAGGCCTGGAAGGTGTTTGGCAGTTCCGACTCCATCTTCCTGGAGACCTACGGCAACGTGGCGGGCGTGGGTGCCGGTGCCGATGAAGGCCTGCTGGCCAAGTGGTCGCGCATCCGCGAGATCCGCGACGCGGTGAACAAGGAGATCGAGGCCCTGCGCGCCGCCGGCCAGGTGGGCTCGTCGCTGCAGGCCACCGTGACCCTCACTGCGGCCCCCGAGGACCATGCGCTGCTGGCCAGCCTGGGCGAGGACCTGAAGTTCGTCTTCATCCTCTCCGCGATGGAACTGGTCGCTGGAAGCACCCTTCAGATCAGCGTCCAACCCAGCTCGGACGCCAAATGCGAGCGTTGCTGGCACTACCGCGCCGACGTGGGCACCGATGCCGCGCACCCCACCATCTGCGGCCGCTGCACCAGCAACCTTTACGGCGACGGCGAAAGCCGGGCGCACGCCTGATGGTGCGCACCACACAGGCCGGACAGGCCGGGCGCACCGATGCGGGCATGTGGCCCTGGCTGGCGTGGGCGGTGTTCCTTCTGGGGGCCGACCAAGCCACCAAGACGCTGATCCTCAACCACTACCAGCTGGGCGATTCCACGTTCATCACCAGCTTTTTCAACATCGTGCGCGCCCACAACACCGGCGCAGCGTTCTCGTTCCTGTCGGACGCTGGCGGCTGGCAGCGCTGGCTGTTCACCGGCATCGGCGTGGCAGCCACGATCTTCATCGTATGGCAGCTGCGTGCGCACCCGGGCCAGAAGCTGTTCAGCTTTGCGCTGTCCAGCATCCTGGGCGGTGCCGTGGGCAACGTGGTGGACCGGCTCATGCATGGCTATGTGGTGGACTTCTTGCAGTTCCACTACGCGGGCTGGTACTTTCCGTCGTTCAACCTGGCGGACTCGGCCATCACCGTGGGTGCGGCCTGCCTGATCCTGGACGAACTGCTGAGGGTGCGGCGCGAGCGCTGAGGCCCCGCTGCCTTTACCCCCTAAACGGCCCGCTGCATGCGGGCCGTGCTGTTTGTGCGCAGCAACGCACCCAGCGCCGACATGGACATCTGCTCCGGCGCTATGGAATCAGGAGTATGCTTGTGTGTCAGCTTTATGACAGCCCGGTGCGCGCGGTTCTTGCATTGGCCCCTGGGTCTGGTCATTGCAGGGTTTGCGCCCGCCACAAGAAGAAGAAACAACGGTTTTCATGAAGCATCTCCTCAATCTCCTGGCAGCCGTGGCGCTGCTGATCTGGGGCACCCACCTGGTGCGCACCGGCATCCTGCGCGTGTTCGGCGCTAACCTGCGCCAGCTGATTGCGCACAGCGTCAGCAGCCGCTTCACCGCTGTGCTCTCCGGCATGGGCGTGACGGCGGTGGTGCAGTCCAGCACAGCCACCGCGCTCATCGTGTCGTCCTTTGTGGGCCAGGGCCTGGTGGGCCTGCCTGCGGCGCTGGCCGTGATGCTGGGCGCCGACGTGGGCACCAGCGTGATGGCCGTGGTGTTCTCCATGGACCTGTCGTGGCTGTCGCCCCTGTTCATCTTTGTGGGCGTGGTGCTGTTCATCTCGCGCAAGGACACCGCCGTGGGCCGCGTAGGCCGCGTGCTGATCGGCCTGGGGCTCATGCTGCTGGCGCTGCGGCTCATCACCGAATCGACCACGGTGCTTACCCAGTCGCCCACCGTGCGCACCCTGCTGGGCGCGCTCACCAGCGATCTGCTGCTGGAGATATTTACGGGCGCCATTCTCGCCATCGTGGCGTATTCGAGCCTGGCCACCGTGCTGCTCACGGCCGCGCTGGCGGGCTCGGGCGGCATTCCGGCCGACGTGGCGCTGGGACTGGTGCTGGGCGCCAATCTGGGCAGCGGCGTGCTCGCGGTGCTGACCACCATGAAGTCCAACGTGCAGACCCGCCAGGTGCCCTTGGGCAACCTGTTCTTCAAGATCATTGGCGTGCTCATCATGACGCCGCTCACCGGCCTGTGGCTGCAGCATGTGCGGCCCTACGTGCCCGAGACCGCCGCCCTGGTGGTGCTGTTCCACCTGGCCTTCAACGTGGTGGTGGGCATTGTCTGCATTGGCCTCACGGGCACGGTGGCGCGCACCGTGCAGCGCCTGCTGCCCGTTGCAAAGGCGCAGGCTGCCGCAGGCACCCGCCCCCAGCATCTGGACCCGTCGGCCCTGGCCACGCCGTCCCTCGCCATATCCTGCGCGGCGCGCGAAGCCTTGCACCAGGCCGACGTGGTCGAATCGATGCTGCTGGGCCTGCACAAGGTGATCCGGACCGATGACCTCAAGCTCGCCGAAGACCTGCGCAAACTCGACGACGAGGTGGATGGCCTGTACTCGGCCATCAAGTACTACATGACCAAGATCTCGCGCGAGGCGCTGGATGAGCGCGAGGGCCGCCGCTGGGCCGACATCATCAGCTTCACCATCAACATGGAGCAGATCGGCGACATCATCGAGCGCGTGCTGATCGACATCGAGGACAAGAAGATCAAGAAGGGCCGCCAGTTCTCCGAGGCGGGCATGGAAGAGATCAACGAGCTGCACGCCCGCCTGATCGACAACCTGCGGCTGGCGATGAGCGTGTTTCTGAACGGCAGCGTGCGCGACGCACAAAAACTGCTGGAAGAAAAAGCGCGCTTTCGCGACCTGGAACACGCCTATTCGGCCACCCACCTGGCACGCCTGTCGGACAACACGGTGCAGAGCATCGAGACCAGCTCACTGCACATCGACCTGATCAGTGAACTCAAGCGCATCAACTCGCTGCTGTGCTCGGTGGCCTATCCCATCCTGGAATCGGCCGGCGCCCTGGCGCCCAGCCGCCTGCGCACGCTCAACGAGCAGAGTTGAAGCCTTTTAGGCCGCAGGCGCATGTTCCTCATGCGTCTGCAGCTATACAAAATATAGCGTCCTGGTTGTCTACGCACTGCGCCGCGCATAGCGCTGCGCCAGCACTGCACACACCATCAGCTGCATCTGGTGGAACACCATGATGGGCAGCACGATGGCGCCCACCGCGTGCGATGCAAACAGCACCTTGGCCATGGGCACGCCGCTGGCCAG
>DATLGV010000212.1:0-1777 GCA_035540275.1 Acidovorax sp.
CCTGCTCGCTGCCCTTGCCCACCATGTAGCCCGTGGTGTTCTGCAGGTAGATGATGGGGTGGCCCAGCTGGCACATCCACTGGATGAAATGCGTGGCCTTGTTCGCGCCCGCCACGTCGATGGGGCCGTTGTTGCTGATGAAGCCGACGGCATGGCCCTGGATGCGCCCTTGCGCGCACAGGGTGGCTGCACCGTAGCGGGCTTTGAACTCCAGCAGCTCCGATCCATCCACCAGCCGCGCGATGACCTCGCGCATGTCCACGGGTTGGCGCAGGTCGGCGGGCATCAGGGCCAGCAGGTCGTCGGCGGGCCAGGTGGGCTCAGGCGCGCCCGTACGGAGCGTGGTGTTCCACCCCAGTTGCGCCACCACGTCACGCGCCAGGCCAATGGCCTCGCGGTCGTCCTGCGCCAGGTATTCGCCCAGGCCGGACACAGCGGTGTGCATCTCGGCGCCACCCAGTTCTTCTTCGGTGGCAACCTCACCCGTGGCGGCCTTGAGCAGCGGCGGCCCGGCCAGAAAGGCGCGCGAGCGGCCCTGCACCATGATGACCACGTCCGACAGCCCCGGCATGTAGGCGCCCCCTGCGGTGCCCGAGCCGTGCTGCACGGTGATGACCGGAATGCCCGCCGCCGAAAGCCGCGCCAGGTTGCGGAACAGCGTGCCGCCGTGCACAAAGCCTTCGACCCGGTAGCGCATGAGGTTGGCGCCCGCGCTCTCCACCAGGTGGATGAACGGCAAGCGGTTTTGCAGCGCAATCTCCTGCACGCGCAGGATCTTTTCGAGCCCCATGGGCTGGATGGCGCCGGCCTCGATGCCCGAGTCGCTGGCCACCACCATGCAGCGCACGCCGCTCACAAAGCCGATGCCCGCGACCATGCCGCCACCGGGCACGGACTTGTCGGGGTCTTTCACATCCTGCAGGTAGCCCGCCAGCGTGCACAGCGGCAGCCAGGGCGCACCGGCATCCAGCAGCAGCGCCACGCGCTGGCGCGGCAGCAGCTGGCCGCGCTTTTCAAACTGGGGGAGCGACCGGGCCGAAGCGGCGGCGGCACGCTCTTCCAGCGCGCGCAGGGCATGAAGGCGGACCTGCAGCGCCGCGCGGCGCTGCGTGGCCTCGGCGCTGCCTGCGTTGAATCGGGAGGTGAAGACGGCGGTCATGCGGCTTCGGTCTTGGGGGTGTGGGAAGGCGCAAACACCTGCGGCACCTGCGCGCGGTGAAAGCCCTCAAACGGCCGCACGGCCGGGTGTGCTGCGGCGGTGGCACCCGGCGGGCGCTGCGGCCAGCCCATGCGCACCTGGGGCCGGGCGCCGTCCACGCGCAGCGTGGTGCCGCTGATGAAGCTGGCTGCCGGGCTGAGCAAGAAGGTGATGGCCGCCGACACCTCGGCTTCGTTGCCAAAGCGGCCGAGCGGCACCGTGCGCGGCATGGCGCGCAGCATGTCGGCCGCCTCGGGCGGGTAGTTGTCCATGCCGCTGGATGCGATGTAGCCCGGCGCCACGGCGTTCACGCGCACACCGCTGTGCGCCCATTCGAGCGCGGCGGTTTCGGTGAAGCTGACCATGCCCGCGCGCGCCGCCCCGCTGTGCCCCATGCCCGGCATGGAGCCCCACATGTCGGCCACGATGTTGACGATGGAGCCGCCGTGCTGCGCCATCCACTGCCGGTAGCACTCGCGCGCCATCAGAAATCCGCCCGTGAGGTTGGTGTGCAGCACCGCCTCCCAGCCCTTGGCGCTGATGGATTCGAGCGGCGCCATGAACTGCCCGCCCGCGTTG
>DATLGV010000213.1:0-6958 GCA_035540275.1 Acidovorax sp.
AGGTGGCGCCGCTGGCCGCGCTGGGCAGCGACGGTGCCGACTACCTTGCCCACATGCGCGAACTGGGGGTGGACACCGCCCACGTGAGCACCGTGGCCGAGGCCTACACCGCGCAGGCCATGATCATGACCGATCGCGACAACAACCAGATCACGGCCTTCCACCCGGGCGCGATGTCCTTCGCGCACGACACGCCCGTGCCCGCGCGCCAGGACCTCACGCTGGGCATCATCGCGCCCGATGGCCGCGAGGGCATGGTCTCCCACGCCGCGCAACTCAAGGCCGCGGGCGTGCCCTTCGTGTTCGATCCGGGCCAGGGCCTGCCCATGTTCAATGGGCAGGAATTGACCCTGTTCATTGAACAGGCCACCTGGGTCACCGTCAATGACTACGAGGGGAAGATGCTGTGCGACCGTACCGGCTGGTCGCTGGCCGATATCTCCCGCAAGGTGCAGGGGCTGGTGGTGACATTGGGCGCAGAGGGCTGTGAGGTCTGGGTGAATGGCGACAAGACCCATGTCCCCCCCGTGAAACCTACAGCCGTGGTGGACCCTACGGGCTGCGGCGATGCTTGGCGCGGCGCGCTGCTGTTTGGTTTGGAAAAGGGCTGGTCCCTGGTGCGTTGTGCCGAATTGGGCAACCGGGTGGGCGCTCTCAAGATCGCGCAGCGTGGCCCACAGAACTACACGCTGGATTTCGATCCGCTGGCATAAGCCACTCAGCCAATGTCGCCCGCGTTGCGTTACGCCGGGCGATACAGCGCCACTTGCTCACGGGGCAACTTCCGGGAGGGTCCCTACCAAGATGCAGACGAAAAAAAACCCGGTGCGTGTGCACCGGGTTGAGCGCGTGGCGCGCCAGGATCAGGGCTTGTTGCCCGTAGGGAAAGGCCAGGCTGCCTGAGGGTTCAGCGTGGTTTGTGCTGCAGGGGCAGCGGCCGCAGGGGCAGGCGCCTTGGGGGCCTTCTTGGCCGGTGCAGCTTTCTTTGCCGGGGCTGCCTTGGCAGGTGCTGCAGCCTTCTTTGCAGCTACGGCCTTCTTGGCGGGAGCGGCTTTCTTGGCCGGTGCTGCTGCCTTTTTGGCGGGTGCAGCCTTCTTCGCAGCTACGGCCTTCTTGGCGGGAGCGGCTTTCTTGGCTGGTGCTGCTGCCTTCTTGGCGGGTGCAGCCTTCTTCGCAGCTACGGCCTTCTTGGCGGGAGCGGCTTTCTTGGCCGGTGCTGCTGCCTTCTTGGCAGGAGCGGCCTTCTTGGCGGCTACGGGTTTGGCCGTTGCAGCCTTCTTCGCGGGAGCAGCCTTTTTAGCGGCCGGTTTTTTCGCAGTTGCCATCATGTTCTCCTTGGGTCAATTTGCAAAGAGCACTCCCTGTCTGCAGTGGACAGAAAGCGATCCATGGAGATGGATGAAAACTCCATCTCCATGAACACGGGAACGCCCCGCAGGGCAGCACTCTGCGGCGCTGTCGGTGCTGGGCGTGGTGTAAAAATCCATGGTGGTGTGGCCTGCAAAAAAGGCGCTAGTCCCAGGACAGCGCACCACCGGACTGGTATTCAATAACCCGGGTCTCGAAGAAGTTGCGTTCCTTCTTGAGGTCGATCATCTCGCTCATCCACGGGAACGGGTTCTCTTCGTTGGGGAACAGCGTCTCCAGCCCGATCTGCGTGGCGCGGCGGTTGGCGATGTAGCGCAGGTAGCCCTTGAACATGGAGGCATTCATGCCCAGCACGCCGCGCGGCATGGTGTCTTCCGCGTAGCGGTATTCCAGCTCGACGGCCTTGAGGAACAGCGCCTTGATCTCGGCCTTGAACTCTGCGGTCCACAGGTGCGGGTTTTCCAGCTTGAGCTGATTGATCAGGTCGATGCCGAAGTTGCAGTGCATGGACTCGTCGCGCAGGATGTACTGGTACTGTTCGGCAGCGCCCGTCATCTTGTTCTGCCGGCCCAGAGCCAGGATCTGCGTGAAGCCCACGTAGAAGAACAGGCCTTCCATCAGGCACGCGAAAACGATCAGCGACTTGAGCAGGGTCTGGTCGGTTTCAGGGGTGCCTGTTTTGAAGGACGGATCCATGATCGCTTCGATGAAAGGGATCAGGAACTCGTCCTTGTCACGGATCGACTGGACTTCGTTGTAGGCGTTGAAGATCTCGCTCTCGTCCAGGCCCAGCGATTCGACGATGTACTGGTAAGCGTGGGTGTGGATCGCTTCTTCGAAGGCCTGGCGCAGCAGAAACTGGCGGCATTCTGGCGCGGTGATGTGGCGGTAGGTGCCCAGCACGATGTTGTTCGCGGCCAGCGAATCGGCAGTCACAAAGAAGCCGAGGTTGCGCTTGATGATGCGGCGCTCGTCGTCGGTCAGGCCGTTGGGGTCCTTCCACAACGCGATGTCGCGCGTCATGTTCACCTCTTGGGGCATCCAGTGGTTGGCGCAGGTGGCCAGGTACTTTTCCCACGCCCACTTGTACTTGAAGGGCACCAGCTGGTTGACGTCGGTCTGTCCGTTGATGATGCGCTTGTCGGCGGCATTGACACGGCGGTGCGTGGCAGTGGTGACGGGTGTCGTGGTGGTGCTTGCTGCCGGTGCCGTGGTGCCCACGGGCTGCAGCGAAGGTGTCTGGAAAGAAAGAGGCGGTTGTCCCACCTGGCGGTTGTTGGGCAGACCGCCGTCCAGTTGATTTTGCGATGAGGGCTTGACTTCTTCGTCCCAGGTCAACATAGATTTTCCAGTGTTCGGATTATGAAAGCAGTGCTGCGAAAAGGAAAGCACTGAAGCGTTGTGCAGCAAGGTTTTGTTGCTTCACAGCACCGAAGCAACGCCCCGGGCGATTCCGAAGCGTTGCTCGCAAAGTGCTTACTGGCAGGCCTCGCAGCCAGGATCGTCGATGGCGCAGAACTTGACGTCCGTTGCTGGCACGGCCGCGGCCTGTTGAGAAGCTGCTGCGGCAGCGGCTTCCAGCGGGCTGGGCTGCGCTTGCGCCGTCGCCGAAGCTGCCGATGCGCTGCTGTCTCCGCCCGACGACACGGCATTGAGCTGGCGTGTGTTCACGGTGCTCATCTCGACGTGTGTGGCGCTCTGCGTGCGCAGGTAGTACGTGGTCTTGAGGCCGCGGACCCAGGCCAGCTTGTAGGTGTCGTCGAGCTTCTTGCCCGATGCGCCGGCCATGTAGATGTTCAGGCTCTGCGCCTGGTCAATCCACTTCTGGCGGCGCGATGCGGCCTCCACCAGCCACTGGGGCTCGACTTCGAACGCCGTGGAGTACAGCGCCTTGATGTCCTGCGGCACGCGGTCGATGGGATGCAGCGAGCCCTTGAAGTGCTTGAGGTCCATGATCATCACGTCGTCCCACAGGCCCAGGCGCTTGAGGTCACGCACCAGCCCGCCGTTGATCACGGTGAACTCGCCCGACAGGTTGGACTTGACCGACAGGTTGCCGAACGAGGGCTCGATCGAGGCGTCCACGCCGATGATGTTGGAGATGGTGGCGGTGGGTGCAATGGCCACGCAGTTGGAGTTGCGCATGCCGTCCTGTGCGATCTTCTTGCGCAGGGCATCCCAGTCCAGCGTGGACGAGCGGTTCACTTCCACATAGCCGCCACGGGCCTGCGAGAGCATGTCCAGCGTGTCGAAAGGCAGGATGCCGCGGTCCCACAGCGAGCCCTTGTAGCTGGAATACTTGCCACGCTCCTTGGCCAGCTCGGTGGATGCCCAGTAGGCGTAGTAGCAGATGGCTTCCATCGATTGGTCGGCGAATTCGATGGCCTCTTGCGATGCATAGGGGATGCGCAAAGCGTACAGGCTGTCCTGGAACGCCATCACGCCCAGGCCCACCGGGCGGTGGCGCAGGTTGGAGTCGCGTGCCTTCTTGACCGCGTAGTAGTTGATGTCGATCACGTTGTCGAGCATGCGCATGGCGACCGCGATGGTCTTCTTGAGCTTGTCGTGGTCGATCTGGCCGTCCTTGAGGTGCTGCAGCAGGTTGACGGAACCGAGATTGCACACGGCGGTTTCGGTGTCGCTGGTGTTGAGCGTGATCTCGGTGCACAGGTTGGACGAATGCACCACACCGGCGTGCTGCTGGGGCGAACGCACGTTGCAGGCATCCTTGAAGGTGATCCAGGGATGGCCGGTCTCGAACAGCATCGTCAGCATCTTGCGCCACAGGTCGGTGGCCTGCACGGTCTTGGAGGGCTTGATCTCTCCACGTGCAGCCTTTTCTTCGTAGGCCACGTAGGCCTTTTCAAAATCGGCGCCGAACAGGTCATGCAGGTCCGGCACGTTGGAGGGCGAGAACAGCGTCCAGGTGCCCTTTTCCATCACGCGGCGCATGAACAGGTCGGGAATCCAGTTGGCCGTGTTCATGTCGTGCGTGCGGCGGCGGTCGTCGCCGGTGTTCTTGCGCAGTTCCAGGAACTCTTCGATGTCCAGGTGCCAGGTTTCCAGATAGGTGCAGACCGCGCCCTTGCGCTTGCCGCCCTGGTTCACGGCCACGGCCGTGTCGTTGACCACCTTGAGGAAAGGCACCACGCCCTGCGATTCGCCGTTGGTGCCCTTGATGTGGCTGCCCAGGGCGCGCACTCGCGTCCAGTCATTGCCCAGGCCGCCCGCGAACTTGGACAACAGGGCGTTTTCCTTGATGGATTCGTAGATGCCGTCCAGGTCGTCGGGCACGGTGGTGAGGTAGCACGACGACAGCTGCGAGCGCAGCGTGCCGCTGTTGAACAGTGTGGGCGTGCTGGACATGAAGTCGAAGCTGGACAGCACTTCGTAGAACTCGATGGCGCGGGCTTCGCGGTCGGTCTCGTTGAGCGCCAGGCCCATGGCCACACGCATGAAGAAGGCCTGCGGCAGTTCGATGCGGGTCTTCTTGACGTGCAGGAAGTAGCGGTCGTACAGGGTCTGCAGGCCGAGGTAGTCGAACTGCAGATCGCGGTCGGCCTTGAGCGCGGCGCCCAGGCGGTTCAGGTCGTATTGCTGCAGCAGGCGTTCATCCAGCAGCTCGTTGTCCACGCCCTTCTTGATGAAGGCGGGGAAGTATTCCTGGTAGGCCTGGCCCATGTTGCTCTGGGCCACCTCGCGCCCCAGCACCTCGCGCACGATGGTGTGCAGCAGCAGGCGGGCCGTGGCATAGGTGTAGTCGGGGTCCTTCTCGATCAGGGTGCGTGCCGCCAGGATGGATGCCTTGTAGACCTCGTCCATGGGAACGCCGTCATACAGGTTGCGCATGGTTTCGGCGACGATGGGCGCGGCCTGGATGTCGGCACCGAGGTTGGCGCAGGCGGACTCGATGAGCCCGTGCAGGCGCAGGATGTCCAGCTGCACGCGCTGGCCGTTGTCGATCACGTGCAACACGGGGGTTGCGGGTGCCAGCTGCTCCTGGTGGTGGGCGCGCTCCTGCGTGCGGCGCTCGCGGTACAGAACATAGGCGCGGGCGACTTCGTGGTGCTCGCCGCGCATCAGGCCCAGCTCGACCTGGTCCTGCACGTCTTCAATGTGGAAGGTACCGCCGCCAGGACGCGAGCGCATGAGGGCGCGGACCACGTTCTGGGTGAGCGTGTCCACCACCTCGCGCACGCTGGCCGATGCCGCGCCTTGCGTGCCGTGAACTGCCAGGAAGGCCTTCATCATGGCCACTGCGATCTTTTGCGGCTCGAAAGGCACGACGGCGCCGTTGCGGCGAATGATCTGGTAGTGCGCAAACGTGTTGGAGGCCGTGGCCGCAGTCGCTGCCTGGGATGCGGGGGCATCGGCGGCAACGGCATGGGCAGTGGAAGGCGTGTTCAAAGCAGCTTGCATGGGTGTCCTCTTCTGTGGGCTGTCTGGGGTGGGCGCGCGGCCTGGAGTGCCGCCGCAGTGTGTGGGTGCTGCACCGGACTTCAGTCTGGCGCACACTATATATGGTGTGTCGAAGCGGTTCAAGACACTACCGGTAGTGTACCGCCGGAATGGGGCCCGGAAACGGAAACAGCGTGTTCCCGACCCCGTTGCGACAACGACCGGTGGCTGCGGCGAGCCCTTGTGGATGCGATGTGGGCGATGCAAAACCGTGCTGTGGCGTACCTTGGCGACGGATTTCCCGCGCCAGGCCGCGCGGCGCCTGGATGGGAAAAGATGTGCAAACGCACAAAGAAAAATGTGGGTTGATGCGCCGGCGAGACAGTGAAAGCGCAAGTGAAGGCGCGGCGTCAGCGAGGCTGGCGCGGCAGGCCTTACGGAAATCGCTGCACAGGCCAGCCCAATGCCCCTTGCAGCTGTGGCCAGTCAAACCCTGGACCGGGGTCCCGTTTGCGCCCGGGCGCGATGTGTTCATGCCCGGCGATGTGCTCGATGGGGTAGCGCAGTGCAATGTCCTGGCAGACCCTGGCCAGGGTGGCGTACTGTGCGGGCTCGAAGTGCAGGCCCTCCAGGCCTTCCAGCTCGATGCCGATGGAGTCGTCGTTGCACTGGCTCCGGCCCCGGTAGAACGATTGCCCGGCGTGCCAGGCGCGCAGGTCGCAATCCACAAACTGCCACAGCGCCCCGGTACGCTCGATGAAGAAATGTGCGGACACCTGCAGTCCGCGAATGCTCTGGTAGTAGGGGTGAGCGTCCCAGTCCAGGGTGTTGGTGAACAGCTGTTGCACGGCCCCGCCCCCGTATTCACCCGGAGGCAGGCTGATGGAATGCACCACGATCAGATCTACCTGGGAGGCAGGTACCGGGCGCGGCCCGTGGTTCGGTGATGCCAGCCGCTGGGCTGCCCGGTGCCAGCCGCCCTCCCACGGGGATGAGGCTGCCGGGGGGGGCGCCTCATCCCAGCTCGTCATGCGGGTCCTGGTCATTGGGCACGGTGATGTTCAGACGGGCGATGCGGTAGCGGATCTGGCGCAGGCTGATGCCCAGGCGCGCGGCCGTGGCGGTGCGGTTGAAGCCGGCCTCCTTCAGCGCGCGGATCAGGATCTCGCGCTCCTGCTGGTCCAGCCAGGCC
>DATLGV010000214.1:0-10410 GCA_035540275.1 Acidovorax sp.
TGATGGGTGCGTGGTCCGAAAACTTTTCGCCCTTGTAAATATGTTCAGCACGCGCCAGCGCCGCGATCGCAGGGGTGGCCAGGTGGTAGTCCAGCCGCCAACCCACGTTGTTGGCATAGGCCTGCCCGCGGTTGCTCCACCAGGTGTAGGCGGTGTCGGTCGCGGTAGGTTGTAACTGACGGTAAACGTCTATGATGCCGCCGCCTTCATCAGTTGTGTGCAACAACTTTGTCATCCAGGCGCGTTCTTCGGGCAAAAAACCACTGTTTTTCTGGTTGCTGCGCCAGTTTTTGAGGTCGATTTGCTGGTGCGCAATATTGATGTCGCCACACAGAATGAAGTCGCGCTCGGCTTTGAGGCGCATGAGGTGGGGGTGGAACTCGGCCAGAAAACGGAACTTGGCCTGCTGCCGCTCTTCGCCCGAGGAGCCGCTCGGAAAGTACGCACTGATGATCGACAGCTTGCGCTCGGGCGTGTCAAACCGCAGCTCGACATATCGGCCTTCTGCATCGAACTCTGCTGATCCATAGCCAATGACTACATCCGACGGCTCGTGCCGCGTGTAGATGCCCACGCCCGAGTAGCCCTTTTTCTGCGCAAAGTGAAAGTGGCCGTGCAGGTCGGCCAGGCGCTCGAACCGGTTGGCCATGTCGGCCGCCTGGGCCTTCACTTCCTGCACGCAAATACAATCCGGCCGCGTGGCTGCCATCCAGCTTTCCACGCCTTTGCTGGTGGCCGAGCGGATGCCATTGAGATTGAGGCTGGTTAACTTGAACAAGGATTTCCCCATGGTGGATGTTGGTGCGCAAACCTCGGAGCAGGGCCAGCTGGCGCAGGATTTCGTCCGTTTTGCCGTCGAGTCGGGCGTGCTGCGGTTTGGTGAATTCAAGACCAAGGCCGGGCGCCTGAGCCCCTATTTTTTCAACGCCGGACTGTTTGACGACGGCCGCAAGATCGGCCGACTCGCGGAATTCTATGCAAAAGCCCTGCTGGCCAGCGGCATCGAATTCGACATGGTGTTTGGCCCCGCGTACAAGGGCATTCCGCTGGCCGCCACCGTGGCCGTGGAGCTGGCACGTCTGGGCCGCAACGTGCCCTTTGCCTACAACCGCAAGGAGGCCAAGGACCATGGCGAGGGCGGCACCCTGGTGGGCGCGCCCCTCCAGGGCCGGGTGCTCATCGTGGACGATGTGATGTCGGCCGGCACGGCCGCCCGCGAGTCCATCGCCATCATCCGCGCTGCCGGTGCCACGCCGCACGCGGTGGCTATTGCGCTGGACCGCCAGGAAAAAGCCACCGAGAATGGCCAGGACGTGGATCACAGCGCGGTGCAGTACGTGCGCCAGCAACTGGGGATGCAGGTGTGCGCCATCGCACGGCTGGCAGACTTATTGCTATTTCTTGAGCAGAACGGGGAAGAGGGGATGCGTTCCCACCACGAAAAGGTGCTGGCCTATCGCCAGCGGTACGGCGTCAACGAGGGGTAGACGGTTTGAGCAAATCGGCGTGGATCATGGGCGGGATTCTGTGTGCCACCCTGGGCGCTGAAGGGGCGTGGGCGCAAGCCCCCGGGGCATCGGGCGGCATTTACACCTGCGTGGACCGCAACGGCCGGCGCCTGACGGCCGACCGCCCCATTGCCGAATGCCTGGACCGCGAGCAGCGCGAACTCGGGCCCTCGGGCATTGTGCGTCGGCAAATCGGCCCTTCGCTGACCGAGCAGGAGCGCGCCGCGCAAGAGGCCCAGCGCCGCAAGGAGGCCGAAACCCGCGCCCGCGAGCAGGAGGAGCGCCGCCGCGAGCGCGCACTGACGGCCCGTTACCCCGACAAGGCCGCACACGATGTGGAGCGGGCTGCCGCCATCCAGCTGGTGGACGATGTGACCGCCACCGCCGAAAAACGCCTGGTCGAGCTGTCGCAGCAGCGCAAGGCCTTTGACGTGGAGATGGAGTTCTACAAGAAGGACCCCAGCAAGGCGCCCATGTCACTGCGCCGCAAGATCGCCGAGAACGAAGAGAGCATTGCCGAGCAGCAGCGATTCATCGCCGGGCAGGACCAGGAAAAGCGCCGCGTGCACCAGCGCTTTGATGTGGAGCTGGCCCAACTGCGCAAGCTGTGGGACGCGCAGCGCACGCCTTTGCCGGGCGCAGCGTCCGCCAGCGAGCCGGCTCCCGCCGCCACGCGTTAGGGCACGCGCGGAGGGAGAGCTCCCCCTGGGCCTACGAAGCCCACCAGAAGATCCCAACAACAAAGGGCCTCGCGGCCCTTTGTTGTTGGTTTGCGTTGCAGCCGATCGGCGTGCGTCAGCCCGCCAGCTTGGCGCGCAGCAGTTCGTTCACCTGCGTCGGGTTGGCCTTGCCCTTGCTGGCTTTCATGATCTGGCCCACCAGCGCGTTGAAGGCCTTGTCCTTGCCCGCGCGGAACTGCGCCACGTTGTCGGGGTTGGCGGCAACCACCTCGTCGATGATCTTCTCCAGCGCGCCGGAGTCGTTCATCTGCTTGAGGCCCTTGGATTCGATGACGGCATCCACGTCGCTGGACTCCCCGGTCCACAGCGCATCAAACACCTGCTTGGCGGCGTTGTTCGAGATCGTGCCGTCGGCAATGCGGCCGATCAAGGCGGCCAGCTGGGCCGCCGTGACAGGGGCCTGCTCGATACCGGTCTCTGCCATGTTCAGGCGGCGCGACACCTCGCCCATGATCCAGTTGCTGGCCAGCTTGGGCTGGCCGCAGGCCTTGGCCGCCGCTTCAAAATAAGCCGCCATCGCCTTGCTCTGCGTGAGCGTGGTGGCGTCGTACTCGGGCAGGCCATAGTCGGCCACAAAGCGTGCCGCCATCGTGCGGGGCAATTCGGCCATTTGCGCCCGTTCGTCCTGCACCCATTGCTCTGAAATATGGAGCGGCGGCAGGTCCGGATCAGGGAAGTAGCGGTAGTCGGCCGCGTCTTCCTTGGTGCGCATCGCACGCGTTTCGCCCGTGTCGGGGTCGAACAGCACGGTGGCTTGCTGGATCGCGTGGCCGTCTTCGATCTGCTCGATCTGCCAGCGGATCTCGTAGTCGATGGCCTGCTGCATGAACTTGAACGAGTTCAGGTTCTTGATCTCGCGGCGCGTGCCCAGCGGCTGGCCGGGCTTGCGCACCGACACGTTGGCATCGCAGCGGAAGCTGCCTTCCTGCATGTTGCCGTCGCAGATGCCGATCCAGGTGACGATCTTGTGCAGCTCCTTGGCATAGGCCACGGCTTCTTCGCTGCTGCGGATATCGGGCTCGGTCACGATCTCCAGCAGCGGCGTGCCGGCACGGTTCAGGTCGATACCCGACTGGCCGATGAAGTCTTCGTGCAGCGACTTGCCGGCGTCTTCTTCGAGGTGGGCACGCACCAGGCGCACGGTTTTCTTTTCGTCACCCAGGAAGAACGACACCTCGCCGCCTTGCACGACCGGGATCTCGAATTGGCTGATCTGGTAGCCCTTGGGCAGGTCGGGATAGAAGTAGTTTTTGCGCGCAAAAATGCTCACAGGCGCAATGTGGGAGCCCAGGGCCAGTCCCAATTTGATAGCGCAGGCCACAGCCTCGCGGTTCATCACGGGCAGGGTGCCTGGCAGGGCCAGGTCCACGGCGCAGGCCTGGGTGTTGGGCTCGGCGCCAAAGGCAGTGGGCGCGCGGCTGAAAATCTTGCTCTGGGTGGCGAGCTGGGTGTGGGTTTCGAAGCCGATGACGACTTCGTAGCCATGGATCAATTTGGCGGTCATGTCAGAAGCCCTCCGGACGGCGGAGGTGGAAGTCGGTGGCTTGCTGCAGGCGGTGCGCAGCGTTCAGAAGGCGGGCTTCCTGGAAATAGTTGCCCAGCAGCTGCAGGCCCACGGGCATCCCGCCCTCGCCAAAACCGGCGGGCACGCTCATGCCAGGCAGGCCGGCCAGCGAGCCGGGCAGGGTGAAGATGTCGGCCAGGTAGTCGGCCAGCGGGTCGTTGCCGTGGTCGCCCAGCTTCCAGGCCACCGTGGGGGCCACGGGGCCGGCGATGACATCGCACTCCTTGAACGCGTTCTGGAAATCGTCGGCAATCATGCGGCGGATCTTTTGCGCCTGCAGGTAGTAGGCGTCGTAGTAGCCATGGCTCAGCACATAGGCGCCGATCATGATGCGGCGCTTGACCTCGTCGCCAAAGCCTTCGGCGCGCGTCTTCTTGTACATGTCTACCAAATCGGTGTAGTCCTTGGCGCGGTGGCCGAACTTCACGCCGTCAAAGCGGGAGAGGTTGGACGACGCCTCGGCCGGGGCAATGATGTAGTACACCGGGATGGACAGCTGCGTGCGCGGCAGGCTGATGGGCACGAGCTTGGCACCGAGCTTTTCGTATTCCTTGAGGGCGCCATCCACGGCGGCGCGCACATCGGGTGCCAGGCCTTCGCCAAAGAACTCGGCGGGGATGCCGATGCGCAGGCCGTCAATGCTGTCATTGAGCTTGGCGCTGAAGTTTTCGGCGGGGACGTCCAGGCTGGTGGAGTCGCGGTCCGGGTCCGGGCCACACATGGCGGACAGCAGCAGCGCACAGTCTTCGGCGCTGCGGGCCATGGGGCCGGCCTGGTCGAGGCTGGAGGCGAACGCGATCATCCCGTAGCGGCTGGCGCGGCCATAGGTGGGCTTGATGCCGGTGATGCCGCAGAACGAGGCGGGCTGGCGGATGGAGCCGCCCGTGTCGGTGCCCGTCACGGCGGGCGCCAGGCGCGCGGCCACGGCCACGGCGCTGCCACCGGAAGAGCCGCCGGGGATGCGGTCGGTGGCCCAGGGGTTGCGCACCGGTGCGGGCGCGTCAAAGCCCACAGGGGCGACGGCCGAGTTTTCGTTGGCCGAGCCCATGGCGAACTCGTCGCAGTTGAGCTTGCCCAGCGTCACGGCGCCCGCGTCGGCCAGCTTGGTGACCACGGTGGCGTCAAACGGCGACTGGTAGCCCGCGAGCATCTTGGAGCCTGCGGTGCTGGGGAAGCCTTTGGTGACGAAGATGTCCTTGTGCGCAATCGGCACGCCCGCCAGGGGGCCTGCGGTGCCGGCGGCAATGGCGGCATCCTGGGCGCGGGCCTGGGCCAGGGTGATGTCGGGGTTCACGGCCACGTAGGCGCCCAGGTTCTGGTGGGCCTGTGCGCGGGCGAGGAAATGCTGGGCGGCCTCGACGGCCGAGACGCGGCGTTCGCGCAGCTCGGTGGCCAGCTGGGCCACGCCCAGGTCATGCAATGCGGTGGAAGTCATGCGGCGGGGTTCTTACTCGATCACTTTGGGCACGAGGAACAGGCCTCGTTCGACGGCGGGGGCGCTTTGCTGGTTGGCTTCGCGCTGGTTGGGCTCGCTGGCCACGTCCTCGCGCAGCCGCAGGGCCACGTCCTGGATGGCGGCCACGGGGTGGGCCAGGGGCGTGACGCCCGAGGTATCCACAGCCCGCATCTGTTCCACGATGTCAAAGAAACCATTGAGCTGCGTGAGCATGCGCTCACTTTCGGAAGGTGTCAGCTCAAGCCGCGCCAAATTGGCGATGCGGCCGATGTCCTGGGGGGTCAGTGCCATAGGGAGGAGAATCTAGAGAAACCAGAAGTAAAGCTGTGATCCGGAGCGCGCCGGAGGGAGTTATTCACAGGGGATGGGGTATTATCCCGGCTTTGCCGCAATAGCCTCGAAACCGCCAGGCGTTGTGCGAAAAAAGCCCATAAACACCCCCTGAATACCTGGCGATGGCAGGCCGACGCGCATGCCGTGCCCGAGAGGACTTTTGAATGTTCGGAGCTTTCCGTCGGTACTTCTCCACCGACCTTGCCATTGACCTTGGCACAGCCAACACCCTCATCTTCGCGCGCGACAAAGGCATCGTCCTCGACGAACCCTCGGTGGTCGCCATCCGCCACGAAGGCGGCCCCCACGGCAAGAAAGTCATCCAGGCCGTAGGCCACGAGGCCAAGGCCATGCTGGGCAAGGTGCCTGGCAACATCGAAGCCATCCGCCCGATGAAGGACGGCGTGATCGCCGACTTCGTGATCACCGAGCAGATGATCAAGCAGTTCATCAAGATGGTGCACCCGCGCACGCTGTTCACCCCCAGCCCGCGCATCATCATCTGCGTGCCCTGCGGCTCCACCCAGGTCGAGCGCCGCGCCATCAAGGACGCCGCCGAGGCCGCAGGCGCCACGGCGGTCTACCTGATCGAAGAACCCATGGCGGCCGGTATCGGCGCGGGCCTGCCCGTGTCGGAAGCATCGGGCTCGATGGTCGTGGACATCGGCGGCGGCACCACCGAGGTGGGCGTGATCTCGCTGGGTGGCATGGTCTACAAGGGCAGCGTCCGCGTGGGCGGTGACAAGTTCGACGAAGCCATCATCAGCTACATCCGCCGCAACTACGGCATGCTGATCGGCGAGCCCACGGCCGAAGCCATCAAGAAGAACATCGGCTCGGCCTTTCCCGGCTCCGAAGTGCGCGAGATGGAAGTCAAGGGCCGCAACCTGTCCGAAGGCGTGCCGCGCAGCTTCACCATCTCCAGCAATGAAGTGCTGGAAGCCCTGACCGACCCGCTGAACCAGATCGTCTCGGCCGTCAAGAACGCGCTGGAACAAACTCCCCCCGAGCTGGGCGCCGACATTGCCGACCGCGGCATGATGCTCACCGGCGGCGGCGCACTGCTGCGCGACCTGGACCGCCTGCTGGCCGAAGAAACCGGCCTGCCCGTGCTGGTGGCCGAAGACCCGCTGACCTGCGTGGTGCGCGGCTGCGGCATTGCGCTGGAGCGCATGGACCGCCTGGGCAGCATTTTCACGAGCGAGTAAGTCGGCAGGCCTGTATGCTGCAGGCACTTTTTTTTGCGCTCCGAATTGCATGACTGCCCCTGCTCCAATGCTTGTTTCTGAGCACCCGCCCGTGGAGCCCGCTCCCCGCGGCAGACACTGACCGCTGCGCACCATGCCCCTGGGTACTCTGGAGCGCAGCGCTCCCCCTTTCTTCAAACAGGGCCCTTCGGCCCTGTCGCGTTTGGCCGTGTTCAGCGCGTTGGCGCTGTCCCTCATGGTGGCCGACGCACGCTTCCAGATCACCGGCCCCTTCCGCCAGGCCGTGGCGACGGTGCTGTACCCGGTGCAGTGGCTCATGCTGCAGCCGGTGGAGTTCGCGAGCCACGGGCGCAGCTACTTGCAGTCGCTGCAAACTGCGCAGGAAGACCTGGACGCCGCCCGCAAAAAGATGACCGTGATGGGCCAGCGCGCCAACCAGGCCGACCAGTTGGCCATGGAAAACCAGCGGCTGCGCAAACTGCTGGAGCTGCGCGACCGGCTGCAGACACCCGCGCAGGCGGCTGAAGTCATCTATGACACCGCCGACCCCTACACGCGTCGTGTGGTGCTGGACCGGGGGCAGCTGGGCGGCGTGGAGCTGGGCGCTCCCGTGATGGACGAGGCCGGCGTGCTGGGCCAGGTGACCCGCGTGTTTCCGCTCGTCAGCGAAGTCACGCTGCTGGTGGACCGTGACCAGGCGATTCCGGTGCTGAACATCCGTACCGGCGTGCGCGGCGTGGCCTATGGCGACCCGGTGGCGGGTCATGGCGGCGGCATGGAGCTGCGCTTCATGCCCGCCAACGCCGACATCCGCGAGGACGACCTGCTGACCACCAGCGGCGTGGACGGCCTGTACGCCCCCGGCCTGCCCGTGGCACGCGTGGTGAAGGTGGAGCGCCGGGCCGACTCTGCCTTTGCGCGCATCTACTGCACTCCCTTGGCCCAGGTGCAGGGCGCGCGCCATGTGGTGGTGCTCAAGCCCCTGGCCGACAACGAACTGCCCCGCCCGGATGCGGCTCCGGCCATGCCTGCGACCAAACGCGGAGGCCGCAAATGAACAGCCCCCTCACACCGATGACCTTGACCCCAGGAGTCCCGCGATGATCATGCCGCGGGGTGAGCCCCTGCTGATGCCGGTGAACCCGGTCTTCATCTGGGCCAGTCTGGCTGCGGGCCTGGCCATCAACATGCTGCCGCTGGGGCGCGTGGTGTGGACGCCCGATCTGCTGATGGTGCTGCTGGTGTTCTGGGGCGTGCACCAGCCGCTGCGCATTGGCATGGGGGCAGCGTTTGTGCTGGGCCTGTGCATGGATGTGAGCCAGTCTGCGCTGCTGGGGCAGCATGCGCTGTCCTACACCGTGCTGTCGTTCGGCGCCATCGCCCTCCATCGCCGTTTGCTATGGTTCAGCGTGCCGTCGCAGGCGCTGCAGGTGTTTCCGTTGTTTGCCATTGCCCATGCCATCGAGCTGATGCTGCGCATGGCGGCCGGCGGAATCTTTCCGGGGTTCTGGAGCTTTCTGGCCCCCGGCCTGGAGGCGCTGCTGTGGCCCATCGCCAGCTGGGTGCTGCTGGCGCCCCAGCGCCGCCCGCCCGACAGCGACCAGAACCGGCCCCTGTGACATGACGCACCGTGTGAGCTGCTTCGCGTCGTTGTGCTGTGCTGCGCTTGTGGCGCAGTCTTCTGCGCCGGTATGGCGCCCGGGAGTTGGCGCATGACCGAGGTGCGCAGCAGCGAAGCCGACGCCTCGCGGTTCCGGGTGCGCGCCGTGGTGGTGGGCCTGGTGGTGATGGCGGCGTTCTGCCTGGTGGCGGCGCGCCTGGTGTACCTGCAGGTGGTGCGCCATGAGGACCTGGCGGCCCAGGCCGAAAGCAACCGCACGGCCGTGGTGCCCATCGTGCCCAACCGGGGGCTCATCCTGGACCGCAACGGCGTGGTGCTGGCCACCAACTACTCGGCTTATACGCTGGAGATCACGCCCTCGCGCGCCGGGGTGCTGGACGAGACCATCGACGCCCTGTCCAAGGTGGTGGACATCCAGGCGCGCGACCGCCGCCGGTTCAAGCGGCTCATGGAAGAGTCGCGCAACTTCGAATCCCTGCCCATCCGCACCCGCCTGACCGACCAGGAGGTGGCGCGCTTCACCGCCCAGCGCTACCGCTTTCCGGGCGTGGACATCAAGGCGCGGCTGTTCCGCAACTACCCGCTGGGCGACGTGGCCAGCCATGCGATTGGCTACATCGGCCGCATCAACCAGACTGAAAAGGCGCGCATCCAGGACTCGGAAGACGAGGCCAACTACCGGGGCACCGAGTACATCGGCAAACTGGGCATCGAGCACAGCTTCGAGTCGGCCCTGCATGGCGCGACGGGCGTGGAGCAGATGGAAACCTCGGCAGGTGGCCGTGCCGTGCGCAAGCTCTCCAGCCACGCGGCCACCCCGGGCGACAGCGTGATGCTGTCCATCGACATCAAGCTGCAAAAACTCATCGAAGAGCTGTACGGCAACCGCCGGGGCGCCCTGGTAGCCATCGACCCGCGCAACGGCGAGATTCTGGCGCTGGTGAGCAAGCCCACGTTCGACCCCAACCTGTTCGTCGAAGGCATCGACGCCGAAAACTGGGCCGCGCTCAACGAGTCCATCGACAAGCCGCTGCTCAACCGCGCGCTGCGCGGTACCTACCCACCCGGCTCCACCTACAAGCCCTTCATGGCCCTGGCGGCGCTGCAGCTGAACAAGCGCTCGCCCAGCCTGGTGGTGAACGACCCCGGCTTCTACACCTTCGGCGGCCACACCTTCCGCAGCCACGAAGGCGGCCTGGGCGGTGTGGACATGCACCGCGCCATCCAGTTCTCCAGCAACACCTACTTTTATTCGCTGGCCGTGGACATGGGTGTGGACGCCATCCACGACTTCATGAAGCCGCTGGGTTTTGGCCAGTCCACCGGCATCGACCTCAACGGCGAAGTGCGGGGCACGCTGCCCAGCACCGAGTGGAAGCGCAACACCTACAAGCGCGCTGACATGAAGCGCTGGTTCCCGGGTGAAACCGTGTCGCTGGGCATCGGCCAGGGCTACAACAACTTCACCATGCTGCAGCTGGCGCTGGCCGAAGCCACGCTGGCCAACGGCGGCATCCGCTACCGCCCGCACATGGCCAAGGCGGTGAAGAATGCGGTCACCGGCGCCATCACCGAGATCGTGCAGCCCCCCGGCATCAATCTGGGCTACCAGGCCAAAAACGTAGAGCTGGTGCGCAATGCCCTGGTGGCGGTGAACAAGGGCGGCACGGGCACGCGGGTTTTCATGGGCGCGCCCTACACCTCGGCCGGCAAGACGGGCACCGCCCAGGCCGTGAGCCTGGGCCAGAACGTGAAGTACAACGCCAAGGCGCTCGAAGAGCACCAGCGCGACCACTCGCTGTTCGCAGCTTTCGCCCCTGCTGAAAACCCCACCATCGCCCTGGCGGCCATTGTGGAGAACGCCGGCTTTGGTGCCGCCCATGCGGCCCCGATTGCGCGGCGCGTGTTTGACTACTGGCTGATGGGCGAATACCCCAGCGAAGAAGACATTGCCGCCGTACAAAAGGGCCAGGCCAGTGC
>DATLGV010000215.1:0-19990 GCA_035540275.1 Acidovorax sp.
GGACGAAGACTCTGGCGACACGGTGAAGTGCCAGATCGTGGGGGAAGACGAGGCAGACCTCAAGCGAGGCCTGATCAATATTTCCAGCCCCATCGCGCGTGCGTTGATTGGCAAGGAAGAGGGCGACACCGCTGAGGTACAGGCCCCCGGCGGCATTCGCCGCTATGAAGTGGTGGCGGTCAGCTACCAGTGAGGGTGTGATGGCTGCAGTGTGGCTGGGCATGCGCCAGCGGCTCCCCGCTTTGGTGGCGGCCTTGTGGTGGGCCAGCCTGACCACACTCGGCTTTTTGGTCGTGCCCCTGCTGTTTGCGTATCTGCCTTCCCCCTCTATTGCGGGGCAGATGGCAGCCCGGCTGTTTGCGGCCCAAACCTGGGTGGCAGTGGTGTGCTGTGTGGTGCTGCTGCTCCTGTCCAGGCCTCGGCATGGGGTGGCCCCATATCCATGGGCACGCGCTGCCATGATGTTCGTTCTGGGCGGCTTGCTGCTGGCGTTGCTCAACCAGTTTGGCGTGGCGCCCCGCATTGTGGCCCGGCAGGACCTGCGCCTGTGGCACAGCGTGGGGACGGTGATGTACGCGGTGCAATGGGGCTGCGCCTTGGCGGTGTTGTGGCAAACGCTGCGGCCCGGAGCCCAAGAGGCAGTGGAAGAGTCCTCCACCAGCGATTGACTGTCGACTGTCAGGTGAAGGATTCACCAGCGCGCCCATGGCTGCGGCTTCGCTGGTTTGAGGCAGCTGGCCAATCGCCGCAGCGGCTATTCGTGCCAGTGTTCTGCAACCCACGTCGCGGGACGGATGTAGCGGAAACGGCGATTGCGCCGCCCTGCCAGTGCGTCCGGGGGGTTGCATTCCCCGTGAAAGATCACAATGCGTGCGCCTTCCGGCACGAACGGCGCGCGCCAGTAATTGGTAGGCCAGGGCGGTATCCCGTGGTACTTGAAGCTGGGGCACCACGCGGCGGGCCAGTATTGCAGCTTGCCCTGCTTGTGCAAGAAGTCGGACAGGTAAGCCTGTTCGTTGCGGAACTGCGCGCGGATTTCGGCAAAGTGCTCGCGAAAATACGCCAGCACATCGGGGTGCGCGCCCAGTTCGAAGCGGTACACCGACGAGTTGCCGGTAATGCGCCAGGGGCGCTTGTAGTCGTGAATGATCAGGAATTCACCGGGCTGGGTGAAGAAGTCATCCAGGCTGCCGGTGATGACCACATCCACGTCCAGAAACAGTGCGGTGCCGCGCAGTCCGTGCAAGTCTGCGCTGAAGGTGGCCAGCTTGGTCCAGCCCCGCTCGGGAATGCCGGGCGGCAGATCCAGTGCGGGAATGGGCAGGCACTGCACTTCGCTGCGAATGCCGGTGCTGTCATCGGTGAGGCAGACAAAACGGAAATCGCCGCTCAGATGCCGACGCACCATGGCATACAGCCGGTTGACGTATTCGGGGCCGTATTTCGTGCCCCATTTCATGCAGAGGATGTGGCGCGTGGACGCCCTGCCGGCAGGTGCTGCAACGGTTGCAGGTACTGCTTCAGGACGCATCAGTCGGCCTGGCGCTTCTTGATGGATTTTTGCTTGGGCTTGGCGCGCTTGATCTGGCCACCCGAGGTGAGGCGCTGGTTGCCGAGCACGCGCAACTGCTTGATCTCGGGGCGCTGACCACCCCGCTTGCTGTACTTGAGCACCTTGACGTCGCGGGGACCGGGCATCCGGTCTTCATCGACGGCACGCTCCTTGACAGGCTGAGGCCGCCACAGCACCAGCAGCTTGCCGATGTGCTGGATGGGCGCGGCGTTGAGTTCAGCGGCCAGTTCCTGGTACATCAGCTCGCGCGCCACCCGGTCATCATTGAAGACACGTACCTTGATGAGGCCATGGGCGTTGAGGGCGGCGTCGATTTCCTTCTTGACCGCGGTGGTGAGGCCATCGCCGCCAATCAGGACCACGGGGTCCAGGTGGTGGGCGGCGGCGCGTTGTTCCCGGCGCTCGGCAGGAGTCAGTTGAATTTGGGGCATACCCGTATTATGTCTGCGGCCTGGCTGGGCGTGACTCCGGCTGCCGTGCGCAGCGTGGCCAGGAGGTCAGCCGCTGCAGCGATTGTCGAGAGACAATACCGCCATATGAAAGTCAAAACCCAGAGCAAAAAGGTGAACAAGGCGTGGCTCAACGACCACGTGAACGACACCTATGTCAAATTGGCGCAAAAGGAGGGGTATCGCGCCCGCGCTGCCTACAAGCTCAAGGAGATTGACGAGCAACTGGGCCTCATCAAGCCAGGTTACACGGTCGTTGATCTGGGCTCTACCCCGGGGGCATGGAGCCAGTATCTGCGCAGGCGCCTTTCACCTTCGGGCGCCGCAGCGGGGCAGCTCAACGGGGCGATCATCGCGCTGGACATACTGCCCATGGAGCCCATCGAGGGGGTCACCTACCTGAATGGCGACTTTCGCGAGCCCGAGGTGCTGGAGCGACTGGAGCAGGCTCTGGACGGCCGGGTGGTGGATGTGGTGGTTTCTGACATGGCCCCCAACCTGTCGGGTATTGAGTCGGCCGACGCGGCGCGGATTGCGCACCTGGTGGAGTTGGCCGTGGACTTTGCATGCAACCATCTGAAACCGGAGGGCTCATTGGTGGTCAAGCTCTTCCATGGCAGTGGCTACAGCGATCTGGTGACCCTGTTCAAGCAGACTTTCAAGGTGGTCAAGCCCTTGAAGCCCAAGGCTTCGCGCGACAAGTCGTCAGAAACTTTTTTGGTGGGCATGGGGCTCAAAAAAGCGGGAGGCGGGGGCTTGCCTCAGGTCAAGGATCTGTGAGCTGGGGCCGCAAAACCCGCGCTGATTCCATGGGGGTGAGGGGGAATAGCACTGGCCTCGTGGCTTGAAAGACCTAAAATGGGCCACACATGCGTGCCATGACGGCAGTGTGTCCGTTTTCTGTTCCCCGCAACTGGAGCCCCGCTTGAACAATCAGTGGTTTTCAAAAATTGCCGTTTGGCTGGTCATCGCCATGGTGCTGTTCACGGTGTTCAAGCAGTTTGACACCCGCAGTGGCGCCAGCGCAGGCCACGTCGGGTATTCCGAGTTCCTGGACGAGGTCCGCAACAACCGCATCAAGAGCGCCACCATTCCAGAAGGACTGAGCGGCGGCGAAATCGTGGCGGTCACCACCGATGACCGCAAGATCCGCACGAATGCCTCGGTGCTCGATCGCGGTCTGGTGGGTGACCTGCTGAGCCACAACGTCAAGTTCGACGTGAAGCCTCGCGAGGAAGGTTCCTTGCTCATGACCCTGCTGGTCAGCTGGGGCCCCATGCTGCTGCTGATTGGCGTGTGGGTGTATTTCATGCGCCAGATGCAGGGCGGCGGCAAGGGCGGTGCCTTCAGCTTCGGCAAGAGCAAGGCGCGCATGCTCGACGAGAACAACAACCAGGTCACGTTCGCTGACGTGGCGGGCTGCGATGAGGCCAAGGAAGAAGTCAAGGAAGTGGTGGACTTCCTGAAGGACCCGCAGAAGTTCCAGAAGCTCGGCGGCCGTATCCCCCGTGGTCTGCTGCTGGTCGGGCCACCTGGTACGGGCAAGACCCTACTGGCCAAGTCCATCGCCGGCGAAGCCAAGGTGCCGTTCTTCAGCATCTCGGGCTCTGATTTTGTGGAAATGTTCGTCGGCGTCGGCGCGGCCCGCGTGCGCGACATGTTCGACAACGCCAAGAAGAACGCGCCCTGCATCATCTTCATCGATGAAATCGACGCGGTGGGCCGCCAGCGTGGCGCGGGCCTGGGCGGTGGCAATGACGAGCGCGAGCAGACCCTGAACCAGATGCTGGTCGAGATGGACGGTTTCGAGACCAATCTCGGCGTGATTGTGGTGGCTGCCACCAACCGCCCCGACATTCTGGATGCGGCTTTGCTGCGCCCCGGCCGTTTTGACCGGCAGGTGTATGTGACGCTCCCAGACATCCGTGGCCGCGAGCAGATTCTGAACGTGCACATGCGCAAGATTCCGGTCGGCCAGGACGTGGCTCCCGCGATCATTGCCCGTGGTACGCCTGGCATGAGCGGCGCCGATCTGGCCAACCTGTGCAACGAGGCCGCCCTGATGGCTGCGCGCCGCAACGCGCGCACGGTGGAGATGCAGGACTTTGAGAAGGCCAAGGACAAAATTCTCATGGGCCCCGAGCGCAAGAGCATGGTCATGCCCGAGGAGGAGCGCCGCAACACCGCCTACCATGAGTCCGGCCACGCCCTGATCGGCAAGCTGCTGCCCAAGTGCGACCCGGTGCACAAGGTCACCATCATTCCCCGTGGCCGCGCCTTGGGCGTGACCATGAGCCTGCCCGCACAGGACCGCTACAGCTACGACCGTGAATACATGCTGAACCAGATCAGCATGCTCTTTGGTGGGCGCATCGCCGAAGAAGTGTTCATGAATCAGATGACCACGGGGGCCAGCAACGACTTCGAGCGCGCTACCCACATTGCCCGTGACATGGTGACGCGCTACGGCATGACCGATGCCCTGGGGCCGATGGTCTATGCCGAGAATGAAGGCGAAGTGTTCCTGGGCCGCTCGGTCACCAAAACCACCACCATGAGCGAGCAGACCATGGAAAAGGTGGACATGGAAGTGCGCCGCATCATTGACGAGCAGTACAACCTGGCCCGTCGCCTGATCGAGGAAAACAGCGACAAGATGCACGCCATGGCGAAAGCCCTGCTCGAGTGGGAAACCATCGATACCGAGCAGTTGGATGACATCATGGCAGGCAAGGAGCCCCGTCCTCCCAAGGACTGGACGCCACGCACTCCGCCCTCTGGGGGCGACAACTCCAGCGGTGGCACCCCGGCCGTGGCCACGGACACCGCACCGACGGCAGCCTGACTGCGCTCGCGGTCCAGCCGTTTGAACGGGGCCTTGTGCCCCGTTTTTCATGGCGGCCGTAGCGCTCTACCCTGGTGGACGGCGCTGCACAGCCGCCATTTCGCAAATCCGCATGGACGTGATCGAGACATGATCTGGCAAACCTCCCGCTTCGCAATTGATTTGGCCCGCCCCCAGGTGATGGGCATCGTCAACGTGACCCCCGACTCCTTCTCTGACGGGGGGCGCCATGGCTCCACGGCCGCTGCGATGCGGCATTGCGAGCAGCTGCTGAAGGAGGGCGCCGATATCCTGGACATCGGCGGCGAGTCCACGCGGCCGGGCAGCCCTGCCGTGCCGCTGGACGCGGAATTGTCTCGTGTCGTGCCCCTGGTGCGCGAGGCGGTGGCCCTGGGTGTTCCGATTTCGGTGGACACCTACAAGCCTGAGGTGATGCGCGCCGTGCTGGACCTGGGTGCAGACATCGTCAACGACATCTGGGCCCTGCGGCAGCCGGGAGCCGTGGCGGCGGTCGCAGCCCACCCACAATGTGGTGTATGCCTGATGCACATGCACCGTGATCCGCAGACCATGCAGCAGGTGCCGATGGAGGGAGATGTGGTGCCTCAGGTGCTATCGTTTTTGGAGCTGCAGGCGCATAATCTACTTGTGCTGGGGCTCGAAAAGACGCGCATCTTGCTGGATGCGGGCATTGGTTTTGGCAAAACGGTGGAGCAGAACTTCGCCCTGCTGGCGCGGCAGCCGGAGCTGTTGGCCGCTGGCTATCCGCTGCTGGCGGGATGGTCGCGCAAGTCGTCTCTGGGCACGGTCACCGGGCTGGATGTGGACCAGCGCATGGTGCCCAGCGTGGCCGCTGCCGTGCTGGCGGTGGAGCGGGGTGCGTCGGTGGTGCGTGTGCACGATGTGCGCGAAACAGTGGCGGCGCTGGCAGTGTGGTCCGCCATGCAACGATCTGGCTGAGGGCTCCGGCCACCCGATAAACCGGGCAGGTGGGGCATCAGGCCCTGCCGTCGACAACAACATACGGAGATCCGTACGAGGAGACGCTAGAACATGACACGCCAATACTTTGGAACCGATGGCATTCGCGGCACCGTGGGGCAGCCGCCCATCACGCCGGATTTTGTGCTGCGTCTTGCGCATGCGGTGGGCCGCGTATTGCGCCGCACTGAAGAGCGGCCGACGGTGCTGATTGGCAAGGACACTCGCATCTCTGGCTACATGCTGGAAAGCGCTCTGGAATCGGGCTTCAACTCCGCCGGCGTCGATGTGGTGCTGCTCGGGCCGCTGCCGACGCCCGGGGTGGCTTACCTGACGCGTGCCCAGCGTGCCAGCCTGGGCGTGGTCATCAGTGCCAGCCACAACGCCTACCCCGACAACGGCATCAAGTTTTTCAGTGCGCAGGGCACCAAGCTGCCTGATGCCTGGGAGTTGGCCGTGGAGACCGCCCTGGCCGAGCCACCGGTGTGGGCCGACTCTGCGAGCCTTGGCAAGGCCCGGCGGCTTGATGATGCGGCCGGGCGCTATATCGAGTTTTGCAAGAGCACCTTTCCCCAGGACCTGACGCTCAAGGGCTTGAAGATCGTGGTGGACGCAGCCCACGGCGCTGCGTACCAGGTCGCGCCCAAGGTGTTCCACGAGCTGGGTGCGGAGGTGCTGTCGATTGGCTGCGCACCCGATGGCCTCAACATCAACCACGAGGTGGGTGCCACGCACCCTGATGCGCTGGTGCGCGCTGTGCGCGCCAACCGTGCCGACTATGGCATTGCACTGGATGGCGACGCAGACCGGTTGCAGATCGTGGATGCGACGGGGCGCCTGTACAACGGCGATGAACTGCTGTACCTGATGGCCGCCGACCGCATGGGCCGTGACGAGCACGTGCCTGGCGTGGTGGGCACGCTGATGACCAACATGGCGGTGGAGGTGGCGCTGCAGGCCAAGGGGGTGAAGTTCGTGCGCGCCAAGGTGGGAGACCGCTATGTGCTGGAGGAACTGGCTCGCCACCGCTGGGTGCTGGGAGGGGAGGGCTCGGGCCACCTGCTGGCCCTGGACCGCCATACCACCGGCGACGGTTTGGTCAGTGCCCTGCAGGTGCTGCAGGCCTGTGTGCGCAGTGGCAGCACGCTGGCGCAGTTGCTGGCCGGCGTCACGCTGTACCCACAGGTGTTGCTCAATGTGCGTCTGGCGCCTGGTCAGGATTGGAAGGCAAACCGTCTGCTGGCCGATGTCACGCTGGCGGTCGAGCAGCAGCTGGGCTCCTCGGGTCGGGTGCTGATCCGTGCCAGCGGCACCGAGCCCTTGCTGCGCGTGATGGTGGAAGCGCAGGATGCGCAAGTGGCCAGCTCTTGCGCGCAGCGCCTGGCCGATGCCGCCCGCGCGGGTTGAGCTCCTGGTCTCTCGGGCGGGGGGCACACCAGCGTCCATCGGACTCTGAGTGGCCTTGAGGCTGCTCAGTGCGCGGCTGTATGTTGCCGCATGAAGCGTTCCAGCTGTTCTGCAGGCAACGGCGTGCTGAAGTGGTAGCCCTGCGCTTCGTCGCAGCCCTGTGCCTGCAGAAACGCCAGTTGGTTCTCCGTCTCCACGCCCTCGGCCGTGGTGCGCATGCCCAGCGCCTGCGCCATGCGGATGATGGCGCTGACGATGGCGCGGTCGTTGCTGTCATTGCCCAGGTCGCGCACAAAGGATTGATCGATCTTCAGCTTGAAGATCTGGAACCGCTTGAGCTGGCTGAGTGACGAGTAGCCCGTGCCGAAGTCGTCCATCGACATTCGCACCCCGCGGGCGTGCAACTGGTCCATGGTGGCGACAGCCGCATGGGGGTCGTCCACGGCCACCCCCTCCGTGAGCTCCAGTTCCAGAGAGTCCGGGGGCAGATCAAACTCCGCCAGCAACCGGCTCACCAACTCTGGCAGCTGGGGCTGACGGAACTGGATGGCCGACAGGTTCACGGCCATCGAGAGTTCGGGAAACCCGCAACTGCGCCATGCCTTGAGCTGGGCCAGTGCTGTGCGCAGCACCCATTCGCCGATCTGCAGGATCTGCCCGCTATCCTCTGCGATGGGAATGAACTCTGCCGGAGAGATCGGCCCCAGCTGGGGGTGTTGCCAGCGCAGCAGCGCCTCCACACTGCACACGGAGCCCGTGGAAAGGCTCATCTGTGGCTGGTAATGCAGGTGCAATTGTTCGCGCTCCAGTGCGCGGCGCAACGCGTTCTCGAGCTGCAGGGCGCGCACGGACTGGGCCTGCATCTCGGGGGTAAAGAAGCGAAAGGTGTTGCGTCCATCCAGCTTGGCGCGGTACATGGCCACGTCGGCGGACTGCGTGAGCGTATCGAAGTCGTGTCCGTCCTGCGGGAACAGCGCGATGCCCATCGAGGGGGCCATGGTGAGCTCGTGGTGGTCGATCTGGTAGGGCTGGCGCGATGCCTCCTGCAACTTGCCTGCGACCCGGGCCACGCCACGCGCGTCGGCGCCCGGCAGCAGCAGGATGAACTCGTCCCCTCCCAGGCGCGACACCGTATCCTTGTCGCGTACCACGGCGCGCAGGCGTTTGGCAATCTCGACCAGCAGCACATCGCCCACCCGGTGGCCCAGAGAGTCGTTCACATGCTTGAAGTGGTCCAGGTCCAGGAAGATGAGGGCCAGCGGTGTCTGGTTCTCCTGGGCCACGCGGATGGCTTGCTGCGCACGCTCTGCCAGCAATGTCCGGTTGGGCAGACCGGTCAATGCATCGTAGTGCGCCAGCCAGTAGATCCGCTCCTGGTCGGCCTTGCGGTCATTGATCTCGCGGTGCAGGTTCTCCACGGTCTCGCGCAGCTCGCGCGTGCGGTCCTGCACCTGCCGCTCCAGCTCGCCATGGGCCTGGGCCAGCACCGCCTGGGCGCGTTTGCGGTCGGTAATGTCCATGGTGATCCAGATGGTGCCCTGGGCAGGGTCGGCTGGATCGATGCACTTGCTGCGTACTTCGCAGATCACGGAAGTCCCGTCCTTGCGGCACAGCTCCACTTCACCCTCGTACGACTGTCCTGCCACCAGTGCGGGGTAACAGCGGTGGCCTACTTCCTCCCACGCGGCATCGCTGGCATACCAGCGGCGCGACGAACTGCCCATGAGTTCGCCGGGCTCAAAACCCAGCATCTGCTCAAAGTGGTGGTTGCAGCGGGTCAGGTGCCGGTCACGCAGGAACACGATGCCGACCATGGCGCTGTCGAAGAGCAGCTGCTTTTCGCGCACGGCGGAGCTCAATGCGGCCTGAGCGCGCCTTTGCTCGTCGATGTCGTCCACGATCCAGATCGAGCCTTCACGGGTATCGTGCGGATTGATGAGCCGCCCCGTGAGGCTGCCCCAAAAGAGCGTGCCATCGCGGCGGCGCAGCAGGCGTTCCACACGAAAAGACTGGCCCCGCGCCAGCACCGGGTAGGCAGTGCGCCCCAGATCCCGGAAGGCATCGCGGTCCGGGTAGAAGGCTTCGGTGTTGAGGCCCACCAAACGGGCGGGACTGCCATAGCCAAAAATCTCGGCATACCGCTGGTTGCAGCGCACCACGCTGCGCTGGCGCAGAAACACGATCCCCACCCCCGCGCTGTCCAGAAGGGTCTGTTGCTCGCGCAGGGTACGCTGCAAGGGGGTGTCGGGAGTCACTCCTGGGTGCTGCGAGGGCGGAGTGCTGAACAGCGAATACATAAGACCAGAACAGGCGGCGGGGCCAGGCGGCCTCAAAAAAAGTGTGCCAAAGTGTAGCAGCGGCAGCTTACAAACCGTTGGAGGGTCTGCATGAAGTGCGGCGCTGCATGTTCTGCCGTGTTGCGGCCGCCCGTTTCCCTCCTTGGCGCGCTGGTGTCAGCGGTGACTGACGGCCCCCGACGTGGCTTGTCAGTTGCCCAGATGTTCCCGCAGATAGGCTTCAAAGGCATCGGCCGCCAGGGGGCGGCTGAACAGGTAGCCCTGGCCCTCGTCGCAGCCCTGAGTGCGCAGGAATTCGAGCTGGCCCTCGGTTTCCACGCCCTCGGCCGTGGTCTGCATGCCCAGGGCCTGCGCCATGCGGATGATGGCGCTGACGATGGCCCGGTCGTTGGCGTCGTCGTCCAGGTCTCTCACAAAGGACTGATCGATCTTGAGCTTGTAGATCTGAAACCGCTTGAGGTAGCTCAATGACGAATGGCCGGTGCCAAAGTCATCCATCGACAGTCGAACGCCCCGGTCATGCAACTGATCCATCATGGCCAGTGCGGCAGAAGGGTCGTCCACCGCAGCGCCCTCGGTCAGCTCCAGCTCCAGCCGGCGCGCGGGCAGCCCGGCCTGCTGCAGGCAGCGGGTCACCATCTCGGGCAACTGTGGATGGCGGAACTGCACGGCCGACAGGTTGACCGACACGGCCCGCAAGGGCAGTTGCAGATCCAGCCAGCGCTTGGCGTCGTGCACGGCAGTGTTCAGCACCCACTCGCCAATCGCAACGATCATGCCGCTGCTCTCCGCCACGGGAATGAACTCTGCCGGAGACACCATGCCCAGTTCGGGGTGGCGCCAGCGCAGCAGCGCTTCGGCGCCCACCACCTGGCGTGTGGTGAGCGAGACCTGGGGCTGGTAGTGCAGCTCGAACTGGTTGCGCTCCAGAGCCCTTCGCAGGGCGTTTTCGATCTGCAGGGCGCGCGCCGTGCGGGCCTCCAGGTCGGCGGTGAAAAAACCAAACCGGTTGCGTCCGCTTTGCTTGGCACGGTACATGGCGGCATCGGCGCGCTGGTACAGGGTGTCGAACGAATCGCCGTCTGCCGGATACATGGCAATGCCCACGGACAGAGTGGTGGTGAGCTCGTAGGGCTCGATCTGAAATGGTTGCGCCACCGCGACCAGCAGCCGGTTGGCCACCTCGGCCGCTTGCGCCGCCGAGGCCGCGGGCAGCAGCAGCAAGAATTCATCTCCCCCCAGGCGCGACACGGTGTCCTGCGCGCCCAGCAGGGACTCCAGCCGGCGGGCCACGGCCACCAGCAGGACATCTCCTACGCGGTGCCCCAGCGAGTCGTTCACGTTCTTGAAATGGTCCAGGTCCAGGAATAGCAGGGCCAGCGTTCCCTCCCGCGCCTGCTCCTGGGCGATGTGGCGCTGGGCGCGCTCGGCCAGGAGCGCTCGATTGGGCAGCTCGGTGAGGGGATCGAAATGCGCGAGTCGCTGGATGCGGTCCTGCGCCTCGCGCTGCACGGTGATGTCGCGGAACAGCGTGATGGAGTGGGTGGTACTGCCGTTGCCGTCTCGCACGCTGCTCATGGACAGCCACTGGGGGTAGCTTGACCCGTCCTTGCGGCGGCCCCAGGCCTCCCCTTCCCAGCGCCCTTCCCGGGTGAGGTGTGTGTACACCGCATCGGCGTTGGAGTCGCGGGTGGACTCGCCCACCGTGAGCAGGCGCATCGACTGTCCCACGGCCTCGGCCTCCGAGTAACCGGTGATGCGGCTGAAGGCCCGGTTGATGCGCACAATGGTATGGGCCGCATCGGCGATCACGATGGCCTCTCCGCTCTGGTCGAAAACCTGCGCGGTCAATTGCAATTGTTCTTGCGACCGCTTGCGTTCGGAGATGTCGCGGCACAGCAGGATGAAGCGGGGCAGGGCTCCGTCCGAGGCCGCCTTGCGGGCGGCAGACAGTTCAAACCAGGTGGGCCCCAGCCCAGGCAGGTCCAGCATGATCTGCCGGCCCGTGGACCAGCCCTGGGATTGCGCTTCGTGGAGCGCGTCCATCACGGTCAGTGCGGCCAGGGCGGGTAGCACGTCGGTGACATGGCGTCCGATCAACTGGTCGGCGGGGCCCGTGAGCAACTCGGCGCGCGGGCTGTGTACGCTGCAGTAGCGGCCTTGCTGATCGATTTCGAACAGCGGATCGGGAATCGCGTCAATGGTGGCGCGCAGTTGCTGCTGCGCGGCCTGGATCTCGGAGGTGCGCTGCGCCACCTGTGCCGCCAGGCCGCGCTCGTGCGCCTTCAGTTCGAGCAGCAGGCGCGCGAGGTAGCCCATCAGCAGTGCAAACAGCAAACCCATGGCGCAACGCAGGGCCAGCACGCCCGGCGCGCCCCATCCTGTGGCCGGGGCCAGGCTGAGGGTCCACTCGCCGTTGGGCAGGGTGAGCGATCGCCCCACGGCGTCGTTTGCGGGTGGAGGATCAGAGGTCGCAATCGTCTGCTCCTGGCCAGTATCCGGGCGAACACGCCACAAGCGATAGTGGAAGCCCCGTTCGGTGAGTTGGGGTAGCCGGGCCGTCGCCAGCACCTCTGGCAGGCGGATGGTGACGTAGGTGAAGCCCCAAAAGCTGGGGCGCCCCAGGTCATCTTCCAGGTACACCGGTTGGCGCCCCACGATCCCCAGGCCGCCCTGCACCAGTTCCATCGGGCCCGCCAGCGTCAGCCGGCCGGACTCCCGCGCGCGTACGGACTCCGGGCCCTGGCGGGGGTCATTGAGCTGGTCAAAACCCATCGAGCTTTCGTTGCCCTTGCGCGGTACGACCTGCTGAACCACCCCGCCTGGGGACAGCCCCATCGCTGCAATACCCGGATAGAACGGCAGCATCTGCATGCCGATCTCCTCGAACTGGCGCACGTTGCCCTGACCTTGGCGCACCAGTGCCACCAGCGCGTTGTTGGCCGAGAGCGCCAACTCGATGGCGCGCTGCAGCGCCTGGACATGGTCGCCCGCGATGTCTGCCGCCTGGGTGCGCTGCTGCGCACGTTCCTGGCGTTCCAGCGTCCAGACCACGGCACCCGCGCAGGCTGCTGCCAGCGCAAACACCGCTGCAAAAGCGGCGATGGGGCGGCGGGCGGTGGGCGGGGCGGCTGAAGACACGGGAAGGTTCCTCAACCAATTATGCAGGCCATCGGCGGTGGCCCGTGCGGTGGGTTGGGCGCGGTGTCATGGCGCTGACATGCCGCAGACATGGACATGTCATGCGTCGCTTTCACACTCCCGGGCAGCAAAGCGGATTCCCGCTGCAGTTGGAAATTCCAGCTGTGCCCGTTCTTACCGAAGGAGACGTTGTCCATGAACGACCTGCCCACCTTGATGCAGTTGCCCCCATCGCCCGAGACGGCTGGCACCAGCATTGTTCAGCGTTCTGGCGTTGTGTCCAGCGCTGCACATGCCGTCCCTGCGCGTGGCGCTATCGAGGTGGCTTGGGCCAGGCATCTGGATGAAGTCCGCGAGGCCCAGCGCCTGCGGTTTGAGGTGTTCGCGGCAGAAATGGGCGCTCGATTGACGACCCCCATTGCGGGCCATGACGTGGACCTGTTTGACGATTATTGCGAGCACCTTCTCGTGCGCGATGCCCAGAGCCGGCAAGTCATTGGGACTTACCGGGTGCTGACACCGGCACAGGCCAGACGGGTGGGGGGAACCTACAGCGACACCGAATTTGACCTGACGCGCCTGCGTACGCTACGCCCCCGCATGGTCGAGCTCGGTCGCAGCTGCGTGCACCCTGACCACCGCCATGGAGGCGTGATCATGGCGCTGTGGAGTGCGCTGGCGGATTTCATGGTGCGCAACGAACTCGACACGATGATTGGTTGCGCCAGCATCCCCATGCTCCACAACGGCGTGGTCAGCGGCGACGCGGCCGCCAGCATCTGGCAGCAGGTGCGAAAGACCCACCTGGCTTCCATCGAGTACCACGTGCTGCCGCGCCTGCCGCTGCCCGTGGAGCATCTGGATGGCTCCATCGCCGTGGACCCGCCCGCGCTGATCAAAGGCTACCTGCGCCTGGGGGCCCGCGTGTTGGGGGCCCCTGCCTGGGACCCTGATTTCAATACGGCAGATCTGCCCATGCTGATGCGGCTGGCTGACCTGCATCCCCGTTACCGCAAGCACTTTCTGGGAGCCTGACCGGTGCGCGCCGCGTTCGACGCCCTGGGCCCCTGGTTGAACGAGGCCCTGGTGCCACAGGATGCAGAGCCCGACGCGCAGGCATCACCCACTGGCCAGCGGCGGTTTCGCGCGGTGTTCATTTCGGATCTGCACCTGGGCACACCGGGTTGCCAGGCCATGGCCCTGCTGGATTTTCTCAAGCACCATCCCAGCGACCATCTGTACCTGGTCGGCGACATCGTGGACGGATGGCAGCTGCGCCGTCGCTGGTTCTGGCCGCAGGCGCACAACGATGTGGTGCAAAAGCTGTTGCGCCGCGCGCGCAAGGGGTGCCGCGTGGTGTTTGTGCCCGGTAACCACGACGAATTCGCCCGCGCGTTTGTGGGGCATTCCTTTGGGGGGATCGAGGTGGTGGCCGATGCGGTGCACACCACCGCCGATGGGCGCAGCCTGTGGGTCACGCACGGTGACCACTTTGACGGCGTGATCCAGTGCGCCAAATGGCTTGCTTACGTGGGTGACAACCTGTACGAATTCACGCTCAAGCTCAATCGCCATCTGAACACCCTGCGGGCGCGCATGGGGCTGCCGTATTGGTCGTTGTCTGCCTACCTCAAGGGCAAGGTGAAAAAGGCCCTCAACTACGTCACGGACTTCGAGGTGGCAGTGGCGACCGAGGCCCGTCGCCGCGGCCATGATGGCGTGGTGTGCGGGCATATCCACCGCGCCGAGATGCGCGAGATTGGCGGCACCTTGTACTGCAACGATGGCGACTGGGTCGAGAGCCACACGGCGCTGGTCGAGCACCTAGATGGGAGGCTGGAACTGTTGCAGTGGCCCGCGGTGTCCGTGGCCGCCGCGCCCCGCCAGACGACACAGGTGCCCGCATGAAGATCGCCTTGCTGACCGATGCATGGCTGCCCCAGGTCAATGGCGTGGTCACCACGTTGCTGGAGCTGGTGCGGGAACTGGAGGATGCCGGGCATGACGTGCAGGTATTGCACCCTGGCCAGTTTGCCACGCGCCCTTGTCCCGGTTATGCGGGCATTGATCTGGCGGTACGGCCCTACAAATTGCTGGCCCAGCGCCTGGATGCCATGCAGCCGGATGCCATCCACCTGGCCACTGAAGGGCCGCTGGGATGGGCCGGACGTCGCTACTGCCTCCGGCGCGGACTGTCCTTCACCACAGCCTTTCACACGCGATTTCCCGAGATTCTGCAGGCGGCCCTGCGCGTACCGCTGGGCTGGGGCTATGCGCTGTTCCGGCATTTTCACCGCCCATCGTCCGGGGTGATGGTGCCCACACAGGGGGTCTTGAAGATGCTGGAACAGCGCGGCTTTCGCCAGCTGCGTTTGTGGACCCACGGTGTGGATACCCGGGCGTTCCGCTTTCATGGCGAGGTCTGCCAGAGCCCGCTGACCGGCGTGCTGGCCCATCCGGTGGCTTTGTACGTGGGCCGCATTTCGTACGAAAAGAACATTGAGGCCTTTTTGCGACTGGACATGCCGGGTACCAAGGTGGTGTGCGGTGTGGGGCCTTTGGAGGCGCGGCTCAAGGCCAAGTACCCGCAGGTGCGCTGGCTGGGCATTCTGGACCGCGAGGCGTTGGCACAGGTGTACGCGTCAGCCGATGTGTTTGTGTTTCCAAGCCGTTCGGAGACCTTCGGGCTGGTCATGCTGGAGGCGATGGCTTGTGGCACGCCCGTCGCGGCCTTTGCCGAAGACGGCCCCCGTGAGGTGCTGGGGGCGGGAGAGGGCAAGACCCCCATGGGTGGCGTGTTGCATGAGAGCCTCCTGGTCGCCACACAGCAGGCGCTGGCCACCCCGCGAGCCGAGGCGCGCAGCCGAGCGCTGGAATTCACCTGGGCCCATGCGGCAAGACTGTTTCAGCAGTACCTGGTACCGGCCCGCTCCAGCGGACAAGGTGTTTGTGTGTCTGTCACAAAATCTGTCACGCAATTGTCATCCGGGCGTTAAATACTGCAGCAGTCCTGCAATTGCCGCCCTTGCGTATCCATGCCGCCCCTGCCTCCAGTTGATTCTGCCCCTTCGCAGCGTGAGCACCCTGATGCTGTGGCATCCTCCCCGCATCCCTTGTCACATGACAACGATCCTGCGTCGGCGGGGGCTGCCACGGGGGGAGCGCCGCACATGTTTCTGGACCGCGACCACAGCATTCTGGCCTTCAACGAGCGCGTTTTCGACTGGGCTGTCCGCACGGATGTTCCGCTCTTGGAGCGGCTGCGCTACCTGTGCATCGTGTCGTCCAACCTTGACGAGTTTTTTGAAGTGCGTGCGGCAGCGCACATCACGGCGGCCAAGAAGGGCGAGACCAAGGGCCTGTACACCACGGCATCGTTCGAGGCGCTTTCCGCCCAGATCCACCACCTGGTAGAGCGGCAGTATGCGCTGTACAACGAGGCTTTGGTCCCCGCTTTTGCCGAGCATGGCATTCATATCGTTGCGCATGGAGAACGGTCGGCAGAGCAGAGGCGCTGGGCGCATGACTATTTTGTGCGCGAGGTCCGTCCCCTGTTGATTCCGGTAGGGCTGGATCCGGCCCACCCGTTTCCCCAGGTGGCCAACAAGTCGTTGAACTTCATCGTGCGACTCAAGGGGCACGATGCCTTTGGCCGCGAGAACGAAATCGCCATCGTCAAGGTGCCGCGTGCCTTGCCCCGTCTGATCCGCATGCCGAAGAAGGTGGCGCCTCAGGGGGCGTTGTTCGTCAGCCTGTCGAGCATCGTGCGGGCGCATCTGGAAGACCTTTTTCCGGGCCGCGAGGTGACCGAGTTTTCGCAGTTCCGTGTCACGCGCCACTCCGACCTGGCGCTGGACGAGGAGGATGTGCGGAATCTGCGCACCGCCTTGCGGCAAGGCCTTCAGCATCGCCACTACGGACAGGCCGTGCGGTTGGAGGTTTCTGCCGGTTGTTCCCGCTTTCTGTCGGACTTTCTGCTGGGGCAATTTGATCTGCCCAGCGCCGCCTTGTACCGTGTACATGGCCCCGTGAACCTCGTGCGCCTGAATCAGCTGGTGGATCTGGTGAACGATCCCGCGTTGCTGTTCCCGCCTTGGAGTTCCGCCTGGCCGCGCCAGCTCCAGCCAAGTGTGTCCATCATGGAGCAATTGCGTCAGCGCGACGTGCTGATCCACCAGCCTTTCGAGAGCTTTGATGGGTTGCTGGCATTCCTGCGCGAGGCTGTGAACGACCCCCAGGTGCTGGTCATCAAACAGACCATCTACCGCACCGGGGCTGACTCCGAACTCATGGACTTGCTCAGCGAGGCGGTACGCCGGGGCAAGGAGGTGATGGCGGTGGTGGAGCTGAAAGCGCGCTTTGACGAGGAGGCCAACATCAATTGGGCCGAGGCGCTGGAGTCGATTGGCGCGCAGGTGGTGTATGGGGTGGTAGGCCTCAAGACCCATGCCAAGATGCTGCTGGTCACGCGCCGCGAAGGGCGGCAGCTGCGCCGTTACGGCCATCTGTCCACCGGCAACTACAACGTGCGCACGGCCAGGCTGTATACCGACCTGAGCTACCTCACGGCCGACGACGAAACCACGGCCGACATGGACGGCGTGTTCAATCATCTCGCCAGCCAGAACCGGCCGCCCAAGCTGCGCAAGCTCATGCTTGCACCATTTCATCTGCATCGCCGGATGATCGAAAAAATCGAACGCGTGGGACTGGCTGCAAGCCGTGGGGAGGATGCACGGATTGTCGCCAAGATGAATGCCTTGACCGACGAGGCATTGATGCGGGCGCTGATCCTCGCCGGGCAGCGCGGTGCCCGCATCGATCTGATTGTGCGCGGGGCCTGCATGCTGGCTGCGCAGGTGCCGGGAGTGACAGACAACATCCAGGTGCGGTCGGTGATTGGCCGGTTCCTGGAGCACACACGCGTTTTCTACTTTCGCGCGGGCGGCGAGGAGGATCTCTATCTCTCAAGCGCCGACTGGATGAACCGCAACATGATGCGCCGCGTGGAGCTGGCGTGGCCGGTTACCGACGCCACACTGCGCCAGCAAATCATCGATGAATGCTTGGTGGCCTACCTGTGCGACGACCGCGACGCCTGGACATTGAATGCAGGCGGCACCTATGACCGTGCTGCCCATCCCGTGGACGGCCATGGTGCCCAGAACGCTTTGATGCTGCGCTATGGACCGCGGCCTGTCCTGGGGCGCGAGGAGCCAGGGGCGGCATGATGGACCTGATTCTCTGGCGTCACGCCGAGGCGGAGGAGGCCAAAGACGGCGGGGACGACCTGGCCCGCCCGCTCACGCCCCGGGGCGAGAAGCAGGCAGCACGGATGGCCGCATGGTTGGATCGCCAGTTGCCGGAAGGCCTGAGGGTGGTGGCAAGTCCTGCGCGGCGAACTGAGCAAACGGCCCATGCCCTGGGACGCAAGTTCAAGATGCGCGCCGAGTTGCTGCCCGGAGGAACGCCTCAGGATCTGCTGGAACTGGTGCAGTGGCCGCGTGCCAAGGGTGCGGTGCTGGTGGTGGGGCACCAGCCCATGCTGGGCCAGACCGTTGCCCACTTGCTGCAACTCCAGGCTGCCGAATGCCCCGTGCGCAAGGGCTCTGTGTGGTGGTTGCGCCAGCGCCAGCGCTGGGATCACAGTCAGACCGTCCTGATGGCTGTCCAGTCACCAGAATTTCTTTGACTTGCCCGTTGATGTCCGGGCGCCCGAAGCCGTTCGGCCCTGATACGCCGTGTCGCGGGACAGGCTTACTTGCGTCCTGCTTTGCCGCTGGCCTTGGTCGTTGTGCTGGCCGGGGCTGTCGGCGCGGCTTCCGCTGCGTCGGCCTTGGGGCGGCCGGTCTTGATGGACGGCACAGCTTGCAAGGCGCTGCGCAACGCGCTGTCTGACAGACCCGCCAGCACCTTGAGCCCTGCGCGCAACAGCTCGCTTTTCTTGACGGGGTGGGCCAGTGCTGTGGCGCGGTCTTTCAGGGTGTCGAGCACGGCGTACTCGTCCTTGGGGATGGTGAAGCTGTCACGGACCAGCTTGGGTTTTTTGCCCTTGGTCTCGGGGGCCTTGCCGGGTTTCACTGCAGTTGCTGCCTTGGCAGGCTTGGTTGCCGCCCCGGGCTTGGAGGCTGGAGCCTTTTCTGTCGCGGCCTTTTTGGCGGGTTTGGCAGCCTTGGATGCCTTTGGAGCCTTGGCTGCTGTTGTTGCCGGCTTGGTGGACTTGACAGCCTTGGCAGGCTGGGCTGCGGGCACGGCGGGTGTGACGACGGGGTTGAGGGTGGCAGTGGTCATGGCAGAGGTTTGATAAACGGTATAAACAGTTTATACCGTTTATTAGCCCCTCTCAAGGCATGTCCACAGTCAGCTCCCAGGGGGTTTTTTGCCAGGCTTGAACTTCTTCGCGCAGAAGGTGGGCCGATTGGGGGTATGCCATGGACCATCCAGGGCGTGCGCTGACCGCAAATCGCTGCCTGTCCAGCTGCAACGACAGTCCTTGGGTGTCAGGCTCCCGGCGTGCGTGGCACAGGGCCACGGCCAGGCGCAGGCACAAGAGCTGCAGCACAAAAATCGGATCGTCCAGTTCCACCCCCAGCTTGCGTACCTTGCCCCGCTGCCCTTGCACCAGCACTCCCAGGCGGTGCAGTTCGGGCACCGCAAAGCCGGCTGCATCCGTGTTGTCCAGAATGTATGCGCCGTGACGGTGGTAGTCGCTGTGCGAAATGCGGCAGCCAATCTCGTGCAGGCGGGCAGCCCAGTCCAGCTTGCGGCTGGCGCGTTCGCTTCCGGGGGGGGCGGCCTGGTCAAACAATGCGCAGGCGGTACGCGCCACGCGGTCTGCATGTTCCACGTCCACGCCGAACCGCTGCATCAACCCCTGGACGGTGGTGGTGCGAAGGTCGGTGCCGGGTTGTTCCCGGTCCAGCAGGTCATACAAGGCGCCCTGGCGCAGCGCCCCTTGTGCGACCTGCATCTCTTGAATGTCCAGCAGGTCAAAAATGGCGCGCAGCACGCTGATGCCACCGCCAATGACCGCACGCCGCTCTTCCTTGAGTCCTTCCATGCGCAGGCGGTCTGCGCTTTGCGCGCGCAGCAGACGCTCGTGCAACCAGTCGAGCCCATCTTGCGTGATCAGCCCTTGCGCGCCCCCCGCGGCGGCCAGAATGTCACCGACGGCGCCCGCCGTGCCTGACGACCCATAGGCTACGTCCCATGCATCGGGGCGAAAGGTCTCCAGCGCCTCGTCCAGCACGGCCTTGGCGGCGATCTCGGCCGCCAAGAAAGCCTGGGCAGAAAACTC
>DATLGV010000216.1:0-3148 GCA_035540275.1 Acidovorax sp.
TGTCGATGTTGGCCACGTTCAGGCCGCTGGCGTTGCCGCCCCAGGCGGCCAGGCGCTGCTCCAACTGCGGCGCCCAGCGCGGCAACCGCGCCTGCACCCACTGCAGCAGGAAGGGGCCGTCAGCGTCGTTGTTGCCGGTCACGTACTCCTCGGCCAAGCCGGTTTGCGCCGCGTGCCAGGCCCGGTCGAACAGCCGCGTGAGCGCATCGCGCGTGGCCTGGAACTGTGCGTCCTTGCCCCGGTGGATGTTGCCGCGCCCGGCGTAGTTCAGGTGCGAGAAGTAGAACTTGTCGATCTGCTCTGCGCGCATCAGGGCCAGCAGCGCAGGCAGGTCGTGCGCGTTCATCGCGGTCATGGTGAAGCGCATGCCCACCTTCACGCCGCGTTCGCGCAGCAGCTTCAGCGCGTTCAGGCTCAGGTCGAACGCGCCCTGCATGCGCCGGAAGCGGTCGTGGGTGTCGCGCAGCCCATCCAGGCTGATGCCCACATAGTCAAAGCCCATGGCGGCAATGCGGTCGGCCATGGGCGCGTCGATCAATGTGCCGTTGGTGGACAGGCCGGTGTAGAAGCCCAGGTCCCGCGCGCGGGCGGCAATGTCGAACAGGTCCGGGCGCACCAGCGGTTCGCCGCCCGAGAGGATGAGCACCGGCACGCCATAGGCGCGCAGGTCGTCCATCACGCCGAACACCTCGTCGCGCGAGAGTTCGCCCGCGTAGTCGTGGTCGGCCGACAGTGCGTAGCAGTGCTTGCAGGTGAGGTTGCAGCGGCGGATCAGGTTCCAGATCACCACCGGACCTTGGGGGCCCGTGGCCTTGCGTTCGCGTGTTTCGGGATAGGTGCTGGTCGCCTCGGCGGCGGCCAGCTCGCGCATGTATTGGCTAATCCTGAACATCGTGGGTACCTTTCAGGCGCAGTCCTGTCTTCTTGAGGATGGCCGTGGAATAGAGGATGTCGCGTGCCCGGCAGGCAGGGCCCAGCAGCGCTGCCACCACGTCGGCCTGCCGCTCGACCTCGTCGCGCGTGCGGCCATGGAGCATGGCGAACAGGTTGTAGGGCCAGTCGGGCAGATGGCGGGTGCGGCGGTAGCAGTGGCTCACGCCATGGAACTGGGCGATCTGGGTGGCCAGCACATCCACCTGCTGGTCGTCCACGTCCCACACGCTCATGCCGTTGGCGGTGAAGCCCAGGCGGTAGTGGTTGGGCACGGCGCCGATGCGGCGCACCAGGCCCTCGTCCAGCATGGAGGCCAGGCGCTCGCGCACCTGTTCGCCGCTCACGCCCAGCATGGCCCCCACCGCCTCGTAGGGGCGGGCCACCAGCGGCAGGCCACCCTGCACGGCGGCGATGAGGGCGCGGTCGAAGGCATCAAGCGCCATGGCGGGCTCCTTCATCGGGAAGCAGTGGCAGGCGCAGCTCGACGCGGTATTCGTGCTCCTTGGGGAACTGGAACACCGGCAGGCCGGTTGCCTGCTCGATGCGGCGGGCCGCGTCGGCCACGGCGGCTGCAGACTCTGCGGCCAGCACGAACCACATGTTGAGCGATGGGTGGTCACGCCGGTAGTTGTGGGCCACTTCGGGCAGTGCGTTCACCAGCGCCGTGACTTCGTCGAAGCGCTCCTCGGGCACGGCCAGCGCTGCCAGCATGAACTGCCCGCCCGCGCGCTCGATCTGGAACAGCGGGCCAAAGCGCGTGAGCACGCCGCTGGCCAGCAGCTGGCGCAGGCATTCGATGACGTGGTCCTCGCTCCAGCCCAGGGCCGCGCCCACGGCCGCGAAGGGACGGTCCACCACGGGGAAGCCGCCGTGCAGGTAGTCCACCAATAGAAGCTGGTCTGGCCTAAGCATGGGCGGCCTCCTGGAGGGCGGCAAACCGGCGCGGGCCGCGCTGGGTGAATCTGCGCAGGGAGAACAGGGTTTGGCGGCGCAGGTGCGCAATGCCTGCCTGCTGCGCGGCCTGCTCTATCAGCGCCAGCACCTCGGCGCGCTCCTGCCCGTGCACCATGCAATACAGGTTGTAGGGCCAGTGCTGCGAGCGCTGGCGCTGGTAAGCCAGGGTGATGCCGGGCTGCTGCGCCAGCAGCTGGCCGCAGGCATCTACCTGGCCCTGCGCCACGTCGAACACGGTCATCGCGTTGGCGGTGTAGCCCACCTCATGGTGGCGTACCACCATGCCGAAGCGGCTCAGGGTGCCTTGTTCCAGCCAGCGGTGCAGGGTCTCCAGCACGGCGGCGGGGCTCCATCCCAGGTGTTCTGCCCAGGCGTCGTAGGGCCGAGGGATCAGCGGCAGGCCTTGCTCGGCCAATGCCGCCAGTCCTGATTCATGGGCGGGAACGGGAACGGAGGCCTTGTGCGTGGCCCGCCCCGCAGGGGCGGTGGTGGCGCTGAGGTCGAAGCCCAGGTCGATGCGGTAGGGCCGCACCATGGGCAGCCGCAGCACGTGAAGCCCCGTGTCCTGTTCAATGCAGCAGAGCATCTGGTCCAGGGCGAGTGCGTCTGTGGCGGTGGCGACAAACCACAGGTTGAGCGGGTTTTCGCGCTCGTAGTTGTGGCTGACGCCCGGGTGGCTGGACACCAGGGCGGCCACCTCGTCCAGCCGCTCAGGGGGCACGGCCATGGCGGCAAGCAGGCCCGCGCCGCCTGCGCCCGGCGCGAAAACCGCACCGATGCGGCCCAGCACGCCCGCGTCCTTCAGGCGCTGGCAATGCGCAATGACCGCGTTGGCGGGGCGACCCAGGGCGCGCCCCAGCACATCGAAGGGTGCCGGGCAAAGCGGGAAATCGCGCTGCCACGCGTTGAGCAATGGCAGGTCGCTGGTGTGCGCGCCCATGCTAGAAACCCATGCGCTGGGCGCGTGCCGTGAAGAAGATGCCGCTGGGCGCCTGCGCGGCCAGCGATGCCTGCGTGGCCAGCGTGGTGGTGTCCAGCACCAGCACCTTGTCATCGTCGCGGCAGCTGATCCACACCGACTCGCCGCGCGGCGTGAATTCCATGTGCATCACGGCCTTGCCGGGCTGCAGCGTGGCGGCCACGCGCTGGGCCACGGTGTCGATGACCTGCACGCGGTGGTAGTCGGGCACGGCGAAGTTCACCCACACCTGGCGTCCGTCGGGCCGCGCCATCACAAACACGGGCTGACCCGCCACGGGGA
>DATLGV010000217.1:0-1519 GCA_035540275.1 Acidovorax sp.
GCCTTTGAGTTCGGCCTTGAGCTGGATGTCCAGCTCGCTGCCTTCGGCAACGAACTGGCCTCGCACAAAGTAGCCTTTTTTGGTTTTGCGTGACATGGGTGGTGGGGGCAAAAAACGAGTGGTGCCAAGAGCCTGTTTACGATCTCGCAGGGGTCGCGTTGGAACGCAATCGGGATGAGTGGATGCTTCGGGTGCGCCGCGTGGGCTAATGCCCATGCAAGCAGCCGGGGCGTTCAATCGCCCGATTTCGCTCCAACCCTTCGGGCAGTGGTCTTTGCGGGCGGTCCGCAGCATTGCGGCGTTTGCCAATAGCCGAGCTATTGGCTGCACACCGCGCCTTGCATCCCATCCCGCAAAGACCGCTGCGCGACCCCTGGGAGATCGTGAACAGGCTCTCAACGCGCCACAGTGGCAAGTATCATAGCTGCCGCTATGAACAAACCCTCGAATCGCGCCCCGCGCACCCCTGGCGCGCTGGCCGCCGCGCCCGCAGCTGCCACCTCTCGCACACCTGACAGTGGCTTCAGCTACAGCCGCCCGTTTTTTGAAGAGCTGGTGGACCGCGCCCTGGCGCATGCCAAAAAGCTGGGCGCCACCGACGCGGGCGCCGAGGCGTCCGAAGGCTGCGGCCTGTCGGTCAGTGTGCGCAAGGGCGAGCTGGAAAACGTGGAGCGCAACCGCGACAAGTCGCTGGGTGTGACGGTCTACATCGGCCACCGTCGGGGCAACGCCAGCACGTCAGACTTTTCTACCCAAGCCATCGAACAGACCGTGCAGGCGGCCTACGACATCGCCCGCTTCACGGCCGAAGACCCGGTGGCCGGCCTGCCGGACGCCGACGACATCGCGCCCGCAGACACGCACCGCGACCTGCAGCTCTTTCACCCCTGGGCCATCACCAGCGAAGAGGCCGCAGAGATGGCCAAGGCCTGCGAAGCCGCCGCGTTCAAGACCCACCGCCGCATCACCAACAGCGAAGGCGCGGGCGTGTCGGCCCAGCAAAGCCATTTCTTCAGCGCCCACACGCGCGGCTTTCGCGGCGGCTACGCCAGCTCGCGACACAGCTTCTCGGTGGCTCCCATCGCCTCGCTGCCTGGCAAGAACGGCGAGATGCAGCGCGACGCCTGGTACAGCTCCATGCGCAATGCGGCCGACCTGGCCTCGCCCGAGGCCGTGGGCCGCTACGCCGCGCAGCGCGCGCTGAGCCGTCTGGGCAGCCGCAAGATACCCACCACCCAATGCCCTGTGCTGTTCGAATCGACCCTGGCCGCAGGCCTGCTGGGCGGGTTTGTGCAGGCCGTCAGCGGCGGCTCGCTGTACCGCAAGAGCAGCTTCTTGCTCGATTCGCTGGGCAAGATGGTGTTCCCCAAGCACATCGACATCCTCGAAGACCCGTTCATCCTGGGCGGCAAGGGCAGCTCGCCGTTTGACGAAGAAGGCGTGCGCGTGGCGCCGCGCAAGGTGGTCAAGGGCGGGCGGGTGGAGGGCTACTTCCTCAGCAGCTACTCGGCCCGCAAGC
>DATLGV010000218.1:0-2851 GCA_035540275.1 Acidovorax sp.
GGCCCACCCAGAGCCCCCGCCAAAGCCCCAGCCATGACGGGTTGCGCCAAGCCATCCACAACGTGAGACCGACGAGACCAAACGCGCAGCGGAACCAGGTCACCGTCAACGGCGCCGCCTGCGCCTCGTGCACGAACACCCCGATGGTGCCCAGCAGCGCGTTGCCCAGCACAAAGGCGATCCAGCCGTCCAGCCGGTGGGCAGATGGCAGCCCAAGCGCGCCAGCCGCTGGAGAAGCGGGCGTTGGAACCAAGGAGGCGGAGGTGCCTGAAACGGTAGACGAAGACTGCTGCATGCCCGCAGTGTGGCTGCCATTCCATGCAATCGAAAGCGCATAATTTACGCACCAACCATTCGATCATCGAATACATCACCACAGGGGCAATCCATGAGCTACCGCGACTTGCAATTCGACTGGCTTCAGTGCCTGGTGGCTGTGGTGGATGCAGGTTCGCTCTCTGGCGCAGCGGCCGAGGTGCACCGGTCGCAGTCGGCGGTCAGCATGCAGCTCAAGAAGCTCGAAGACGCCGTAGGCCACCGACTGCTGGAGCGCGACGCCCGCAAGCAGCACCTCACGCCCGAAGGTGAAACCCTGCTGGGCTATGCGCGCCGCATTCTGGAACTGCATGCCGAGGCGCACGACGCGCTGAACGGTGACGCCCTCACAGGCCGGGTGCGGCTGGGCGTTCCAGATGACTATGCGGCGCGCTACCTCACGCCCGTGCTCAAACGCTTTGCGCCCCGGCACAGTGCGGTGGAGATTGAGCTGGACTGCGAGCAGTCCACCGCACTCATCCCGCGCGTGGCCAGTGGCGACCTGGACCTGGCGCTGATCTCGCGCGACCACGCACGCCGGGGCACGCTGCTGTTCCACGAGCCCATGGTGTGGGTGGGATCGGCGCAGTTCGAGTTGTGGAGGCGCGACCCGCTGCCGATTGCAGTGTACGAATCGGCCAGCCTGGCGCGGCGCGGCGCCATCCACGCGCTGGCGCAGCAGGGGCGCCGCTACAAGGTGGTCTATCACAGCTCCAGCCTGGCGGGGCAAATGGCGGCGGTGGAAAGCGGCCTGGCCGTGGCTGCCCTCACCCACTGCAGCGTGCCACCGCAGCTGCAGGTGCTCGGCACCGAACACTGCCTGGGGCCGCTGGCGCCCATGGAGGTGGCCGTGTACCGCAGCCGCGCATCGCGCGGCTCCAAGGCGGTGGACAGCCTGCAGAGTCTGCTGGTACAGACCCTGCGGCAATCCGGTGGCGCCCGCGTGACCGGCTGAACGCCTGAGCGCCTGCTTACGAAACGGGAGCCTACTTCTTGGAGAGTGCCGCGCTGCGAATGCCCTGCAGTGTGCCGGTGGGCGTGATCGCCTCGGGATCGATCAGGCAGTGCAGCACGCTGGGCAGGCCACTGGCGCGGGCACGGGCCAGCGCGGGGGCAAAGTCTTCGGTGCGCTCCACCCGCTCGCCATGGCCACCAAAGGCCTGGGCGTAGGCCTTGAAGTCGGGGTTCTTGAGCTGCGTGGCGCTGATGCGGCCGGGGTACTCGCGCTCCTGGTGCATGCGGATGGTGCCGTACATGGCGTTGTCCAGCAGCACCACGAGGATGGGCAGCCCGTACTGCACGGCGGTCGCAAACTCTTGCCCGTGCATGAGGAAGTCGCCGTCGCCCGCAAAGATCACCACCTCGCGCTGCGGCCACAGGCGCTTGCCGCCCACGCCTGCGGGCAGGCCGTAGCCCATGGAGCCACTGGTGGGCGCGAGCTGGCTCGCGTAGGTGGTGAAGGGCCAGAAGCGGTGCACCCAGGTGGCAAAGTTGCCAGCGCCATTGCAGAAGATGGTGTCGGCGGGCAGCACTTCCTTGAGGTGCTGCATCACCTGGCCCATCTGCAGGTTGCCGGGGATGCGGATGGGCGCCGTATCGCTCCAGGCCAGGTATTCGGCATGGGCCGCTTCGGTGTGTGCCTTCCATGGCACAGCCGCCGTAGGGCGCACCGTATTGAGCGCCGCAGCAAACGCCTGGGGTGTGGCGTGGATGGCCTGCGTGGGGCGGTAGAGCTTGCCCAGTTCATGGGCATCGGCATGCACATGCACCAGGGGCTGCGCGGGTGTGGGAATGTGGAACAGCTCGTAACCCTGCGATGGCACTTCAGACAACCGCCCACCCACCACCAGCACCAGGTCCGACGCCTTGATGCGCGCCAGCAGCTTGGGGTTGACGCCCAGGCCCAGGTCGCCGCCGTAGCAAACGTGCGTGGCCGGGAACAGCATCTGCCGGCGGAACGAGCAGTACACCGGCAGCGACCACGCCTCGGCAAACGCCACGAATTCGCGCACCGCCTGCTCGGACCAGCGGCTGCCACCCAGGATGGCCACGGGCTGGTGCGCGGCCTTCAGGCGCTGGGCCAGCTCGGCCATCTGCGCGGGGCCGGGGTGGGTCTCGGCCACCTGGTAGGGCAGCGCATCGGCCACGGTCGCGGCCTCGGTCAGCATGTCTTCGGGCAGCGCCACCACCACGGGGCCGGGGCGACCCGAGGTGGCCACGTGAAAGGCGCGCGAGATCAGCTCGGGCACGCGCGCCGGGTCGTCAATCTCGACCACCCACTTGGCCATGGTGCCAAACACGGCGCTGTAGTCCAGCTCCTGGAACGCCTCGCGGCCCTTGGCGTTGCGCGCCACCTGGCCGACGAACAGGATCATGGGCGTCGAATCCTGGTGCGCGATGTGCACACCGGCCGAGGCATTGGTAGCGCCGGGCCCGCGCGTCACAAAGCAGATGCCGGGCTGGCCCGTCAGCTTGCCCTGCGCCTCGGCCATCATGGCCGCACCACCCTCCTGGCGGCACACGGTCACGCCGATGT
>DATLGV010000219.1:0-3374 GCA_035540275.1 Acidovorax sp.
TCTTTCGCGCCTGGTTACCGCGCAGATGGACCCGGCCGCCACCACGTGGGCGGCCGATGCCAGGGCAACGGTCAATGGTGTGTCGGTAACCTCTGCCACCAATACCTTCGCCTCCACGATTTCGGGCGTGACCTTCAAGGCAGAGCAGGTCACCACAGCCCCCGTCAGCATCACGGTCAGCAAAGACACTTCTGCCATTCAGTCGAACATTGATGCGTTTGTAAAGTCGTACAACGCCATCAACCAGTTGCTGCAGGAGGCCACCAAGTACGACGCCAAGACTGGGGCGGCTGGGTTGTTTCAAGGCGACTCGATCACCGTTGCGCTGCAAAATACGCTACGAAATGCCCTTCAGTCCGTGACGAAATCCGGCGGCCCCTTTCAGCGTCTTGCTGACGTCGGAATCGCTCAGCAGTTGGGGGGCGATTTGGCCGTCGATGCTGCCAAGTTGAACAAGGCTTTGACAGATAACCCTGAAGATGTGAAGAATCTTTTTCGCAGCACGGGTGGCGAGGCTGCCGATGGCATCGCCGTCCAGATCAAGGCCGTGACCACCAGCCTGCTGGCATCCAACGGGTTCTTCAAGTCCAAGGACGATTCGCTACAGCTGAGTCTCAAGCGCAACGCCGACGATCAGGCTCGCCTTCTTCAGAAGGCTGATGCTTTTGAAAAGCGCATCACTCAGCGTTACAACGCGCTGGATACGCAATTGACCAGCTTGAATGGCCTCAACGCCTATATCTCGCAGCAAGTGACAACCTGGAATAAATCGAAAGGTTAATCAGGGGCTTCAGTTTTTCTGGCGCGAGTCGATAACTTAAGTAATACCTTGGAAGGATTGTCAGCATGTTCAGCGCCTACAGCCCCCGTGCAGCCAACGCTTACCAGCGCATCAACGTAGAAACCAGCATGCACACGATCGACCAGCACCAACTGGTCAGTCTGCTGTATGAAGGTGTTCTCAACTCCATTGCCACCGCCCGTGGCGCCATGGCGCGTGGCGATGTGCTGGGCAAAGTCAACGCCATTTCCAAAGCCATTCGCATCATCGAGGAAGGCTTGAACACAGCGCTTGATAAAGTGGATGGCGGTGAACTGGCCCAGAACCTGGGTGCTCTTTATGACTATTGCATTCATCGCCTGATTCTGGCCAATGCCCGCAATGACGATGCCCTCATGCAGGAGGTCATGCGCCTGATCGAGCCTGTGGCAACGGGCTGGAATGAAATCAAGAAATCGGGTGCCGGTGCTACCGAAGCGCCCACCTCCGGCCGGCCGGTGCTGGTGGAGGCCTGACCATGTCCCACATGCTGATTGACTACTACAAAGCCATCGAAGACAGCAGCGCCAAGATGCTGGAGGCTGCCAAGCTCAAGGACTGGGACGGTGTGGTGCGCTACGAGGGGGCCTGTGCCGTGCTGATCGAGCAACTGCGCTTCAAGTCGCAAGAGCACGAGCTGCTGCCCGAGCACCGCCGTGAAAAAACCCGCATCATGCAGCGCATTCTGCGCAACGATGCCCAGATCCGCTGCCTGGCCGAGCCCTGGCTGGCGCAGTTCGAGCATATGTTCGAGGGCCAGCCGCAGATGATGCATTGACCAGCGTAGCAGGCCCGTCCGGGCTCGCTGGCGCCACGCAAAAAAGCCGACACAAGTGTTGTCGGCTTTTTTATTTACGGCTGAAAAGTGCCTCTCGCGCTTATGGAGTAAGCGTGGGCAGCTATCAAATCAGGAATTCATACCTGCATGTTCATGATGTCGGTATACGCCTGCACCATGCGGTTGCGCACGTGCAGGGTGGCCTGAAAGCCGATCTGAGCCTTCTGAATGGCCACCATGGTTTCTTCCAGGCTGACGGAGGGGTTTTCCATTTGCACCTCCCTTTGCATCTCTGAAGACTTGTTCTGAGCGGCACTCACCGACTGCAACGCGCCCTTGAGTGCGCCGGAGAAGCCGACTTCATTGCCCGTGCTTTGCGGCGCTGCGGCACGGCGCGTCATGCCAGCGCCCGTCAGAGGGGCGGTGGAGCTGGAGATGCGAAGGTCCATGGCGGTATCCGTAGGGGAATGGCGGTATGCTGCGTATCCTAGCTAGCGGCCCAGGATGCATCGCGCTGAATAGATGGCCAAACGGACGGCTTATCCAGCGAACATCGTGGGGGCGTGACCGAATAATCGACCCCACGCCAGGTCTGTTGCAGGGCCTGCTTTAATGGAAAGCAAGATGTCTGCTGTTGCTGAAGTCCCTCTCAATCCGCTCCCGACGCCGGCCAGTCCCAACTGGCTGCAGCGGCTGTCTGCCCTCGACCGGGCGCAGCGCATGCGGCTGGGTGCGGGCGTGGCGCTGCTGGTGGCTGCGGCCGTTGCGGCCGTCGTGATGGGGCGCCAGCCCGACTACCGGGTGCTGTTTTCCAACCTGGGCGACAAGGATGGCGGGGCCGTGGTGGCCCAGTTGTCCCAAATGAACGTGCCCTACAAGTATTCCGAGGGTGGCGGCGCCATTCTGATCCCTGCGGAGCGCGTGCACGATGTGCGCCTGCGGCTTGCCACGCAGGGCCTGCCCAAGGGCTCCGTGGCGGGTTTCGAGCTGATGGAGTCCAGCAAGTTCGGGATGACGCAGTTCCAGGAGCGCCTCAACTTCCAGCGCGGGCTGGAGGGGGAGCTCACCCGGTCCATCCAGGCCCTGTCGTCGGTGCAAAGCGCCCGCGTGCACCTGGCATTGCCCAACCAGAACGGATTTTTCCGCGAGCAGCAAAAGCCCTCGGCCTCGGTGCTGGTGAGCCTGCATCCCGGGCGCATTCTGGACCGTGCCCAGCTGGCGGGCATCGTGCACCTGGTGGCCTCCAGCGTGCCGGAGCTGGCGCCGTCGGCCGTGAGCGTGCTGGATGACACCGGCAAGCTGCTCTCCCAGTCGCCCGACAGCGCAGCCGGGGCGGAGATCAACGCCCAGCAGCTCCTGTATGTGCAGCAGCTGGAGCAGCAGTATTCGCGCCGCATCATGGACATCCTGGAGCCCGTGGTTGGCCGCGACAACGTCAAGGCCCAGGTCACGGCCGAGGTGGATTTCTCGCAGACCGAGTCCACCTCCGAGCAGTTCCGCCCCAACCAGACGCCAGACTCCGGCGCCGTGCGCAGCCAGCAGGTGCTGGAAAGCCGTGGCAGCGCGACCAAGACCGCCACGGGTGTGCCGGGCGCCGTCGCCAACCAGCCTCCTGCCCCGTCTGCAGCGCCCATCAATGGCGCCAACCCCGCGCCCAATGCGGGGGGGCAGCAGGGCACCGAGGAGCAGACCAACAAGCGCGAATCCACCACCAACTACGAGGTGGACAAGACGGTGAAGGTGGTGCGTGGCAGCACGGGCGCCGTCAAGCGGCTG
>DATLGV010000220.1:0-2717 GCA_035540275.1 Acidovorax sp.
GTGGCGGTCCAGGCCGTGCAGCAAATGGCGCAGCGTGTTCAGGTGGGCCGTGGGCGCTGCAGGCTTGAGGTTGAGCTTGCGTGCAAAGCCGTCGGCCAGGAAGGCCGAGGGCGTGGCATCGCGCACTTCCAGCAGGCGCACATGCAGCCGGTTGTGCCGCTGGTTCACCCACTGCAGGGCGGTGTGCATTGCTGGGTGCGGCACCAAAATGCGCAGCCGGTGGCTGCCCAGTGCGCGCTCAATGGCGCCGCGCCACGCCTGTTCGGTCTTGCGCACCTCCACCAGTTCAGCGGTGAAGGGCAGATCGCCTTCCGGCAAGCCCAGGTGGTCGGCCAGCTCGGCACGAAAGCGCTGGTGCTCCATCGGCAGGTTGGAGCCGGGGCGCTGGCGCACGGCGTCGTACTCGGCCTGGATCTCGTTCAGACGGGTGTGGGCGTTGTGGGCCTGGGCGATGGCGCGTTCGGCGTCAGCCTGCAACCCGGCCTCTCCAGCGTCGATCTGCTCCATCGCCGCCTGGGCTTGGGCCTGGTGGCCGATCAGGTGGTCGGCCCCTGCGTGGTCCCCCAGCCCCAGGTTGCGCGCCAATGCCTGGTATTGCGCCAGGTTGCCCTGGACGCGCGCCAGCTCCTTGCGTGCAAGGTCAATGTTCTCGCGCAGCACATCAATGTTGGCGCCACCGGCTTGCAGGTATTGCCCGTGCAAGTCCTGTTCGACCTTTCGCGTGGTGTTGACGTGCTCTTGCGCGGCGCGCAGTGCGTCACCCCGCGCCGCCATCTGGGCCTGCAGTTGCGTGATGCGTTCGCCCCACCATTGCACGCCCTGCGCCGCAAACCATTGCGGCAATTGCTGCTGCAGCGCCTGCAAGTGCGCCAGGTGCCGGGCCTGCTGCTGCTCGCGTGCGGCCAGGTCGCGCAGGGGCAGCAACGCCACGAACTGCGCGTTGGCCAGCTCCAGATCGGCGTGGATGGAGGCCAGCTCGGCGAAGCCATCGACCACCTTCTGCGCATCGTCGAACGCCGAGTGGTCGTCCAGCACCAGCTCGCGAAAGATCTCGTCAATGCTGTTGAGCTGCTTGAGCCCCGCCGCGCGGTTGAGCAGCGTGAAGGCATTCGGGCCCACTTCAAAAAAGCTGTGCAGCTTGGCCAGATACGGCGCCTTGCTGCTGAACATCTGCAGGCCCTCGCTGTCCTTGGCCAGCCGCGTCAGTGCGCGTGCGCCGCCGCTGTGCTGCTCTTCCAGCCACAGGTCCAGGCTGTGCTCCGGCCCCTGTGCAAAGAGCCAGCGCTTTTGCATGTCGGCGGCCGACTGGCTGCTGCCGTCAAACCACAGCAGTGCCCCCAGCCAGACGGTCTCGCGGCCCGCGGCACCGTTGCGCTCCAGCCGGGCGGCCACGCCGGTGGCGCAGCGACCGGCCCGCGCAATGTGGTCGCCGCTGTCGTTGCCCTGGCCGCTGGCGCCGCGCACGTAGCTCACCAGATCGCGGTCGCTCTCGTGCCCGCCCGTGGAGGCCAGGTTGTAGCGCGGGCTGGCGCACAGCAGTGTCATCAGCGCATCGACCAGCGTGGTCTTGCCGCTGCCCGTGGGGCCGATGAGGGCGCTGTTGCCGGGGTCAATCGCCACCTGGTGGCGGCCCGCGAACGCGCCCCAGTTGTACAGGTGCAGCTCTTGCAGGATGAAGGAGGCGTCGGCGCTCATGGCGTGCCCTCCGACCTGTCTGCGCCGCCCTGCTCAGCCACGGCGCGCAGGCGCAGCAGCAGCGTCTGCAGATTCTCGGGGTTGAGCAGGTGCACGATCATCGGGCGGATGGTGAGGCTGTCCTGCGCGTCCACTTCCGACACCATGCCGTGCGTGCGCAGGTGGTCCAGCAACTGGCCCAGGCGCTTGCGCGCCTGCATGTCGCTGCCGGTGGCTCCGAGGTAGGTTTCGATCTGCGGCAGCAGGCTGTCCACGGTGACGCGCACCACCGCGCCGGTGCCGCTCTCTTGCTCGCGCTGCAAGAACTCGCGCCGCAAAATGGCCAGCAGCAGCGATTGCTCCAGCGTCAGCCGCTGGCGCTTCATCAGCGGGTGCGTCCAGTCGTCCTGCTCGCTTTCGTCGGTGTCGTCGCCTGCATAGTCCGGCACCACGGCCAGAAAGGCCAGGCCGCGCACGTCGTCCACCACCACGCGCAGGTCCAGGGGCTCCAGCAGCGCATCGAGCAGCGTGGTGTGCGCGGCCACCAGGCTGAACAGCTTGGGTTTGGCCGCGGATTCGAGCCAGCCATGGGCCAGCAAAAACTGTAGCGCCTGGCGCAGGTAGGGCGGAGTTTTTGACGGGGTTTGTACTGAAAGTCCGCTTGAATCCTGCGCAGGCAGCTCATCTTTTGAGAGCGGCTGCTGCGGAGGCGTACCCCCGGTCTGGGCGGCCATGCGGTCGAAAATATCCTGTTCCATCACAGCTCCCATTCCCTGTGCGCCAGTTGCGCGCCGTCCAGCGCCACGCGGGGCACCGTAAAGCGCCAGTGCTGGTCGCCATCCTGCGTGTCGATGTGCTCCTCGCCGGCTTGCAGCGCCACTCCCGCCTCCCGCGCCATCGCCAGCCACAGCGCAAAGGTTTCCAGGTCGTGCTCGCCCGGCGGCAGCGCGGCGGCCAGTTCGGCCAAGGTCATCGGCTGGCCACGGGCCGCCAGCGTCTGCAGGGTGCGCTGCACCAGGGCATCGCGGTCCAGCCCTTCAAAA
>DATLGV010000221.1:0-6863 GCA_035540275.1 Acidovorax sp.
CTGTCGGGCGACCCGCTGCTGGTGCGCTCCGGCGCCAGCATGATGCCCACCGACGCCGCACTGCGCATGGTGGAGCCCGCCGGGGCCATCCTGCGTGCGGCCGAGGCGCTGTTCTCCGACGCGCGCGGGTTTGATCCGCGCACGGCCACCCGCACCTTCCGCGTGGCGGCCAGCGATTACCTCGATCCGCTCTTTCTGCCCCAGCTCGTGGCCCGCATCAAGGCCCTGGCGCCCCTGTGCCCCATCGAGATCCTGCCCCTGTCGGCCGACGCGCACTACCACGCACACCTGGCGCAGGGCGATGTGGATGTGGTGATCGGCAACTGGCCGCAGCCGCCCGACGACCTGCACATGGGCCGCCTGTTTGGCGACGAGGTGGTGTGCCTCGTCGGCAAGGACCACCCCGCCGTGCGGCGCGGCTGGGACGTGGAGAGCTGGCTGGCCGCCGAGCACATTGCCCCTACGCCCACCCACCCCGGCGCACGGGGCGTGATCGACGCCCACCTGGACAGCCTGGGCATGCAGCGCCACATCACGGCGCGCTGCGCGCATTTCAGCCTCATCCCCAGCATCGTGGCATCGAGCTTGCTGGTGCTGACCACGGGCCGCCAGTACTGCGAGCGGTATGTGGACCAGCTGCCGCTGGCCATCCTGCCCTGCCCGGTGCCGTTTCCCCGGCTCATGTACTACCAGCTGTGGCATGCCCGCACGCACCACTCGGCCGCCGCGGCCTGGCTGCGGGACTGTGTGAAAACCGTGGCTGCTTCGCTACGAAAAGAATAGCTGCTTGGGCATGCTGAACAAGCGCCATGAGGTATTTTCATTCTCATAACAAGTTGTAAAACTGAGAGACAATCCCCGCATGAGTTCTCCCCCCCATTCCTCTGCGCCGGGTGCGGCGCCGCCACGGCTGCAGCTGGTGGGCATCACCAAGCGCTACCCGGCCGTGGTGGCCAACAGCGGCGTGTCGCTCACGGTGCTGCCGGGTGAAATCCACGCCGTGCTGGGCGAAAACGGCGCGGGCAAGTCCACGCTGATGAAGATCATCTACGGCTCGGTCAAGCCTGACGAAGGCAGCGTGTTCTTCAATGGCCAGGCCGTGCAGGTGCGCAACCCGCAAGAGGCGCGGGCCCTGGGCATTGCCATGGTGTTCCAGCATTTCAGCCTGTTCGACACCCTCACGGTGGCCGAGAACGTGTGGCTGGGGCTGGACAAGAGCCTGTCGCTCGCGGAGGTCACGCAGCGCATCACCGCCAAGGCCGCCGAATACGGCCTCGACATCGACCCCCTGCGTCCCGTGCACACCCTGAGCGTGGGCGAGATGCAGCGGGTGGAAATCATTCGCGCGCTGCTCACCAACCCCAAGGTGCTGATCCTGGACGAGCCTACTTCGGTGCTCACGCCCCAGGCCGTCGAGAAGCTCTTTGTGGTGCTGCGCAAGCTGGCCAGCGAGGGCTGCAGCATCCTCTACATCAGCCACAAGCTGCATGAAATCCGTGCGCTGTGCACCGCCTGCACCGTGCTGCGCGGCGGCAAGGTCACGGGCGTGTGCAACCCGGCCGAAGAATCCAATGCGTCCCTGTCGCGCCTGATGATTGGCGCCGAGCCGCCTGCGCTGGAGCACCGTGCGGTGCAGACCGGTGCCACCGTGCTGCGCGTGCAGGGGCTTTCGCTGCCGCGTGCCGACCAGTTTGGCGTGGATCTGATCGACCTGCAGTTCGAGGTGAAGGCGGGTGAGGTGGTGGGCATTGCCGGTGTGTCGGGCAACGGGCAAAAGGAGCTGCTCTATGCGCTGTCGGGCGAAGACCAGCGCGCCGAGCCGGCCAGCATCCAGCTGACGGGCCAGAACGCCGGCCGCATGGGCCCGGGCCAGCGCCGCGCTTTGGGCCTGCACTTTGTGCCCGAAGAGCGCCTGGGCCGGGGTGCCGTGCCCACCATGGGGCTGGCGCACAACCTGCTGCTCACGCGCACCAATGCGGTCAGCGGCAGTGGCTGGATCAAGGTGGGCGCGCTGCAAAAGCATGCCGAGGACATCATCCGGCGCTTCAACGTGAAGGCGGGCGGCCCCAATGCAGCGGCCAAGTCGCTGTCCGGCGGCAACCTGCAAAAGTTCATCGTGGGGCGCGAGATCGACGCCAACCCGAAGCTGCTCATCGTCTCGCAACCCACCTGGGGTGTGGACGTGGGCGCGGCGGCGCAGATTCGCGGCTCCATCCTGGCGCTGCGCGATGCGGGCTGCGCCGTGCTGGTGGTGAGTGAGGAGCTGGACGAATTGTTTGAAATCTGCGACCGGCTGCATGTGGTGGCCAAGGGGCATCTGTCGCCCTCTGTGCCCCGCGCCGAGGCCACGGTGGAGCGCATCGGCGAGTGGATGAGCGGGCTGTGGCATGCCGATGTCCAAGCGCACCTCGCACAGCAGGCCAAGGCAGCGGAGGTGCAGCATGCTTAAGCTGGAACCACGCCCCCAGGCGTCCAAGCTCTGGACCTATGGCTCGCCCCTGCTGGCGCTGACCTTTACCGTGCTGATCGGTGTGGCCCTGTTCATTGCGCTGGGCAAAGACCCGGTGCGCGGGCTGCAGGTGTTCTTCTGGGAACCCATCAAGACCCAATACGCCATGGGCGAACTCATGGTCAAGGCCACGCCGCTGCTGCTGATTGCGCTGGGGCTGGCCGTGTGCTTCCGCTCCAACGTGTGGAACATCGGCGCCGAGGGCCAGTTTGTGATCGGCGCCGTGGTGGCCGGTGGCGTGGCGCTGCTGGCCGACAAGACCACGGGGCCGTGGATCGTGCCCGCCATCCTGCTCGCCGGGGTGCTGGGCGGCATGGCCTGGGCGGGGCTCACGGCGCTGCTGCGCGACAAGTTCAACGCCAATGAAATCCTGGTGAGTCTGATGCTCGTCTATGTGGCCACGCTGGTGCTGGGCTACCTGGTCTATGGCCCGTGGAAGGACCCCATGGGCTACAACTTTCCGCAGACCAAGACGTTCGAGAAGGTCACGCAGATCCCGCGCCTGATGCAGGGCTCGCGCATGTCCATCGGGCTGCTGCTGGCACTGGCGGGTGCCGGGGCGCTGTGGGTGTTTCTGTTCCGGACCCGGGCGGGCTTTGCCCAGCAGGTGGGTGGGCTGGCACCGGCAGCGGCGCGCTATGCGGGCTTCTCGTCGCGCCGGGCGCTGTGGACGGCGCTGCTGATTTCGGGTGGCGCGGCGGGCCTGGCGGGCGCGCTGGAGGTGGCGGGGCCCATCGGCCAGCTCACGCCCTATGTGCCAGCGGGCTACGGTTTTGCGGCCATCATCGTGGCCTTTGTGGGGCGGCTGCACCCCGTCGGAATGATTCTTTCCGCCATCCTCATGAGCATGTTCTACATCGGCGGTGAACTCGCGCAGTCGCGCCTGGGGCTGCCCAAGTCGCTCACCGGGGTGTTCCAGGGCCTGCTGCTGTTCACGCTGCTGGCCTGCGACACATTGATTGCCTACCGCATCCGCTGGGTGGGTACAAAGAAGGTGGTAAAGGCATGAGCCCCCACACTCATCACTTCGTGTATTCGTTGCCCCCCGTGGGGGTGCAAGCCTCCCTTGGGGCGGCCCGGCGGGAGGCTTGATATGGAATCCTACGCACTCCTCATCGGCGCCACGCTCAGCGCGGGCACCGTGCTGGCCATCGCGGCCCTGGGCCTGCTCATCAACGAGAAGGCGGGCATCGTCAACCTGGGGGCCGAGGGCATGATGCTCTGCGCCGCCATCGCCGGGTTTGCCACTGTGGTGCACACGGGCAACACCTGGCTGGGCTTTGCCGCAGGCATGGCGGCTGGCGCCGCGCTGGCCGCCATTTTTGGCGTGCTGGTGATCTGGCTCAACACCAATCAGTACGCCACTGGGCTCGCGCTGTCGTTGTTCGGTGTGGGCTTCTCGGCGTTTGCGGGCATCAGCTATGTGCAGGCCAAGCTGCCTGAGCTGCCCAAGTACGCCATCCCGGTGCTGGGCGATGTGCCGCTGCTGGGCCCCGCGCTGTTCCGCCAGCACCCGCTGGTGTACCTCACCATGCTGCTGGTGGCGGGGTTGATCTGGTTCCTGTACCGCTCGCGCGCCGGGTTGGTGCTGCGGTCGGTGGGCGAGTCGCCCGAGTCGGCGCACGCACTGGGCTACCCGGTGCGGCGCATCCGGCTGGCGGCCGTGGTGGTGGGCGGTGCCCTGTGCGGGCTGGCCGGGGCTTACATCTCCACCGTCTACACCCCGCTGTGGGTCGAGGGCATGGTGGCCGGGCGCGGCTGGATTGCGCTGGCACTCACCACCTTTGCCACCTGGCGCCCGGCACGGGTGTTGCTTGGTGCTTATCTGTTTGGTGGCGTGACCATGCTGCAGTTCCATTTGCAGGCCACGGGCGTGCAGGTGGCCAGCCAGTTGCTGAGCATGCTGCCGTATGTGGCCACCATCGTGGTGCTGGCGTTGATCTCGCGCAATCCGACCTGGATCCGCATCAACATGCCGGCATCGTTGGGCAAGCCGTTTTATCCGGGCTCGTGACAGGGATTGCCCACGCGAAAATCTGGTTACCCTGCGGTAGATCGCACCATAATTGACAGTTTCGTCCCCCAACCTTTGCAAGTCCTACTTCTTCGATAAGGAAACCGACATGACTGATCTGCAGAAACGCTCCCTGCTCAAGGTGGCAGCGCTCTCCGCTGTGGCCGCTGCCGCCCTCGTGGGTTGTGGCAAGAAGGAAGAACCGGCACCAGCCCCCGCGCCTGCACCGGCTCCTGCCGCAGAAGCACCGGCCCCCAAGCCCGAGCCACTGAAGATCGCGTTCGCCTATGTCGGCCCCGTGGGCGACGGCGGCTGGTCGTTTGCACACGACAACGGCCGCAAGGCCATCGAGAAGGAATTCGGCGACAAGGTCGTGACGAGCTTTGTGGAAAGCGTGCCCGAGTCCGCCGACGCCGAGCGCGTGCTGCGCGACCTGGCCGGCCAGGGCAACAAGCTGATCTTCGGCACCACCTTCGGCTACATGGAGTCCATGCTCAAGGTCGCTGAAGACAACAAGGGCGTGAAGTTCGAGCACGCCACCGGCTACAAGACGGCCGAAAACCTGCGTACCTACGACAGCCGCACCTACGAAGGCGCGTACATGGCCGGCATCATCGCTGGCGCCATGACCAAGTCCAACACGCTGGGCGTGGTGGGCTCGGTGCCGATCCCTGAGGTGATCCGCAACATCAACAGCTTCACGCTGGGTGCGCAGTCGGTCAACCCCAAGATCAAGACCAAGGTGGTGTGGGTGAACGAATGGTTCAGCCCACCGAAGGAAACCGAAGCTGCGACCAGCCTGATCAACGGCGGCGCGGACATCCTGTTCCAGAACACCGACTCTCCCGCCGTGCTCAAGACTGCTCAAGAGAAGGGCAAGCGCGCCTTCGGCTGGGACAGCGACATGACTGCCTACGGTCCCAAGGCCCACCTGGCATCGGCTGTGATCAACTGGGGCCCGTACTACGTCAAGGCCACCAAGGACGTGCTGGACGGCACCTGGGCTTCGGGCCAAAGCTGGTGGGGCGTGAAGGAAGGCGCGATCGACATCGTCTCCATCGCTGAAGACGTGCCCGCCGATACCAAGGCCAAGGTCGAAGCCGTGAAGAAGGGCCTGGCCGACGGCAGCTTCAGCATCTGGAAGGGCCCCATCGTGGGTCAGGACGGCAAGCCCGTGCTCGAGAAGGACGCCGTGGCCGACGACAAGTTCCTGGGCGGCATCAACTTCTACGTCAAGGGCGTGGAAGGCAAGATCCCCGGCGGCGACAAGAAGTAATTCGCGCCGCGTTCATCAGCAGCTCTTGCGGGCTGCTGTGACAAAGGGCCGCCCTGGGGCGGCCCTTTTTTTGCAGGAGCAAGGACGATGGTGGAATCAACGTTGTGGCACTCGGTGGCCCTGTCAGACGCCGTGGCGGCGCGGGGGCCGCTGGCCGTGCTGGCTGGGCAGCCGTGAAGCGACGGCCATCGACGGCTACCGGGGGGAGCCAACGTCCACGGGCCTCTTGGCCACGGTGCCCGAGGCGGGCGCCATGGCGGTGGATGGCTGGCGCGAGTCCATAGCGCTGTTCATCTGCCCGGTGACGCCGGTGCGCAGCCGGGTGTGGTTCCGGCTGGCCGTGGCGGATTTTGATTCGGCGGACGAGAAGCTGCAGTCCTTCCAGCACACCATCTTCACGCAGGACCAGCCCGTGCTGGAGTCGCAGATGCCACAGTGCCTGCCACTCGACCTGCGTGCGGAGTTGCATACCGCCGCCGACAAGGCATCATCTGCGTACCGCCGCTTTCTGCGCCAGAGTGGCATCACCTTTGGAGTCTGCTGATGTTCAAGATCCCCCCCATTTCCGCAGAGCGCCTTCCCAGCCTGCTGCGTGCCATGCCCAAGGCCGAGTTGCACATCCACATCGAGGGCTCGCTGGAGCCTGAGCTGATCTTTGCGCTGGCGCAGCGCAATAGGCTGACGCTGCCCTATGCCAGCGTGGACGCCTTGCGCAGCGCCTATGCGTTCACCAATCTGCAGAGTTTTCTGGACATTTACTACGCCGGTGCGAGCGTGCTGCTGCATGAGCAGGACTTTTATGACATGGCGCGCGCCTACCTGCGCCGCGCAGCGCAGGACAACGTGCTGCATGCCGAGATCTTTTTCGACCCGCAGACCCATACCGCGCGCGGCGTGGCGATGGAGACCGTCATCAACGGCCTGCACCGCGCCTGCCAGGATGCCCGTGCCGAACTGGGCATCAGCGCCACACTGATTTTGTGTTTCCTGCGCCACCTGAGCGAGGAGTCGGCGTTTGAAACGCTGGAGCAGGCCATGCCGCTGCTCGACAAGATCGTGGGTGT
>DATLGV010000222.1:0-6198 GCA_035540275.1 Acidovorax sp.
TCCTGGACGAGCCCACGATCGAAGCGGTCAACCGCATGCAGATCGACTTCAACGCGGTCGGCAACCACGAATTCGACCGGGGCTGGCGCGAGTTGCTGCGGCTGCAGAACGGGGGTTGCGAGAAGTTCACCTCCCGCGAGCCCTGCCGGATCAGCAAGCCTTTTGGGGGTGCCCAATTTGGCCTGCTGGCCGCCAACACGGTGCGCGAGGACGGGCGCACTCTGCTGCCCGCCACGGGGCTCAAGCGGTTCACCGAAGGCGGCGTCACCGTCACCATGGGGTTTATTGGTCTCACGCTGCAGGCCACACCCACCATGGTCAGCCCGTCGGGCGTGGCCGGGCTGCGGTTTGAGGACGAAGCGGCCACCGCCAATGCGCTGATCCCGCAGCTCAAGGCCCAGGGCGCCGATGTGATCGTGGTGGCCATCCATGAAGGTGGTGGCACCACGGCGGGCGTGCAGGAGACCAGCTGCGCAGGCCTGTCGGGCGACATCGTGCCCATCCTGGAGCGCCTGGACCCGGCTGTCGACGTGGTGGTCTCGGGCCACACGCACCAGGCCTATGTGTGCGACTACAGCCGCGTGAACCCGGCCAAGCCCTTCTTGCTGACCAGTGCAGGCCAGTACGGCACGCTGCTCACCGACATTCAGCTGCGCGTGGACACGCAGACCCGCCGGGTGATGCGCAAGACGGCGCGCAATGTGGTGGTTCAGGGCGAGGCATTCACGGGCGCCCAGGGGCCTGTGCCGCTGACCAGTGCCGTGCCGACGTTCCCGGCGGATGCTGGCGTGCAGAAGATCATCGATACCTACCGTGCCGCCGCCATTCCGCTGGCCCAGCGGCCCGTGGGTCAGGCCCAGGGAGCCATGCGCCGCCAGCCCAACGCGGCGCTGGAGAGCGTGTTGGGCAATCTGGTGGCCGACGCCCAGCTGCTGGCCACGCGCTCGCCTGAAGACGGCGGGGCGCAGCTGTCGTTCATGAACCCGGGCGGCCTGCGTGCCGATCTGGTGCCGGATGAGCAAGGGCTGGTGCGTTACGGCCAGCTGTATGCGGTGCAGCCTTTTGGCAACCAGCTGGTGATCAAGACCTTCACGGGCGCGCAGATCCGCGCCGTGCTGGAGCAGCAGTTCGCCAGCGGCGGCAACACGGTGCAGCGGCCCCGGGTGCTGTCGGTGTCCAGCGGCTTCAGCTACCGCTACGACCTGAGCCAGCCCGCCGGCGCGCGCATCAGCCACATGGTGCTGAACGGTGCGCCAGTGGCAGACACGCAGTCAGTGCGTGTGGTGATGAGCAGCTTTCTGGACAGCGGCGGGGACAACTTCACGGTGCTGACGCAAGGCCAGGACCGGCGCGTGGGTGAGCTGGATCTGGATGCGCTGGAGGCGTACTTCCGGCTGCAGAGTCCGGTGGCACCACCCGCTACCAACCGCATCACCCGCGTTGCGCCCGCTCGGTAGTCCTAATCGGCAGTGCGGCGCAGCGCACCCAGCCATCGCAGCGGGTTGAAGCCGGTGACCAGCCCGGTGGCCACCAGCACCAGCGCGCCGCCCCAGAGCATGCCCGGCCCCAGGGCCTCGCCCAGAAAGATATGGCCCCAGGCCACGCCAAACAGCGGGATCATGAAGGCCGAACTCATGGCGGCCACGGGCGAGACATGCTTGAGCACCCGCAGGTTGAGCCAATACGCCAGGCCCGAGGTCACGATGCCCATCACCGCCACGGCAGCCAGTGCGCCGGGCGTGAAGCGGGCCGCAGGCAAGGTCCACGCGGCACCAGGCAACAGCAGCACCAGCGCCGCGGCATGGATGCCTGCGGCGATCGACAGGGGTGATATGCGTTGCGTGGCGCGCTTCATCCAGGTGGTGGAAATGCCGTAGCAAGCCGATGCCGTCACGCAGGCCGCCGCAGCGGTTAGCAGCGCGGGCGTGGGCTCCACTGGCCCCAATTGCACGATCAATGCCACCCCCGCAAAGCCGCAGAGACAGCCCAGCCATTTGCGTGCGCTCAGCGTGTCTTCCTTCATCCACGCAGCAGCGATCACTCCAAACGGCACGGCCATGGTGTTGAGCAGCGAGCTGTAGCCCGCAGGCAGGTGCAGGGCCGCCCAGGCGTACAGCAGAAAAGGTGCTGCCACCGTCAGCGTACCCAGCCCCAGCAGCTCACGCCAGTGGTGCCAGGGCCAGGGCTCGCCCGCCCAGCGCATGATGCCCATCAGCGTGAGGGTGGCCAGGCCAATGCGCAGCGCGGCCATGACATTGGGGCCCAGCACCGGACTGGCGACGCGAATGAAAAGAAAGGAAGCGCCCCACAGGGCAGACAGCAGCACCAGCTGCAGGAAATGGCGGGTTTTCACCGCAGGCATTGTCGGGCACCTGCGCAGTGCTTGCTGGAGTGCTGCAGGGCAGCTTTGGCATTGAAACGGCTTGAAGCGCTAGTCAATCATACCGAAAAAGCTATCAAATCAGTAGCGACGGCGAGTAGCCTGCGCGACACGCGGGTGTTACTTGCGCACTTCATCGACCATGGCACGGAAGTCGTCGATGTCTTCAAAGCTGCGGTACACGCTGGCAAAGCGGATGTAGGCCACCTTGTCGAGCTTCTTGAGCTCACGCATCACCAGTTCGCCAATGCGGCTGGAGATCACTTCGCGCTGGCCCAGGTTGAGCAGTTTTTCTTCGATGCGTTCGATGGCGCTGTCGATCTGGTCGGTGCTCACGGGCCGCTTGCGCAATGCCAGGTTGAACGAGCCCAGCAGCTTGCTGCGGTCGTATTCGATACGCCGACCGTCCTTCTTGACGATGGCCGGGAAGTTCACTTCCGGCCGCTCGTAGGTAGTGAAGCGCTTGTCGCACGCGCTGCACTGGCGGCGGCGGCGGATGAAGACCCCATCCTCAGACACCCGCGTTTCGACGACTTGCGTTTCGAGGTGGCCGCAGAAGGGGCACTTCATGGTGGGGGCCGGCTACCTGTCTCAGCGGTAGACAGGGAAGCGCGCGGTCAGGGCGTTCACCTTGGCGCGCACGGCAGCGATGTTGGCTTCGTCGCGCGGGTTGTCCAGCACGTCGGCAATCAGGTTGGCCGTGATGCGGGCTTCCTCTTCCTTGAAGCCGCGGGTGGTCATGGCGGGGGTGCCAATGCGCACGCCGCTCGTCACCATCGGCTTTTCAGGGTCGTTGGGGATGGCATTCTTGTTGATGGTCATGTGGGCGGCGCCCAGCACGGCCTCGGCTTCCTTGCCAGTGATGCCCTTGGCGCGCAGGTCCACCAGCATCACGTGGCTCTGGGTGCCGCCGGAGACGATGCGCAGGCCGCGTGCGGTCAGCGTCTCGGCCACGACCTTGGCGTTCTTGGCCACTTGTTCTTGGTACGCCTTGAACTCGGGCTGCATCGCTTCCTTGAAGGCCACGGCCTTGGCCGCGATCACGTGCATCAGCGGGCCGCCCTGCAGGCCGGGGAAGATGGCGCTGTTGATGGCTTTTTCGTGCTCTGCCTTCATCAGGATGATGCCGCCGCGCGGGCCGCGCAGGCTCTTGTGCGTGGTGGATGTGACCACATCGGCGTGGGGCACAGGATTGGGGTACACACCGGCGGCGATCAGACCGGCGTAGTGGGCCATGTCCACCATGAAGATCGCGCCGATTTCCTTGGCGACCTTGGCAAAGCGCGCGAAGTCGATGTGCAGGCTGTAGGCAGAGGCGCCGGCCACGATCAGCTTGGGCTTGTGTTCGCGGGCCTTGGCTTCCATCGCGTCGTAGTCAATGGCTTCGTTCTTGTCCAGACCGTAGCTGACCACGTTGAACCACTTGCCCGACATGTTCAGCGGCATGCCGTGGGTCAGGTGGCCGCCTTCGGCCAAGCTCATGCCCATGATGGTGTCACCGGGCTTGAGGAAGGCCAGGAAGACGGCTTCGTTGGCCGACGCGCCGCAGTGCGGCTGCACGTTGGCAGCGTCGGCACCGAAGATCTTCTTCACGCGGTCGATGGCCAGTTGCTCGGCCACGTCCACATGCTCGCAGCCACCGTAGTAGCGCTTGCCAGGGTAGCCTTCGGCGTATTTGTTGGTGAGCTGGGTGCCTTGCGCCCACATCACGGCGGGGGAGGCGTAGTTCTCGCTGGCGATCAGCTCGATGTGGTGTTCTTGGCGGGCGTTTTCGGCCTGGATGGCGGCAAACAGCTCGGGGTCAGTTTGTTCGACAAGAATTTTGCGGTCGTACATGATTGGCAGTCCTATGAACTTGTGTCCCTTGAAACAAGGGCTGCCCAGGCGAACGGCTGAACGCACGGGGCAGGGCCCCTGCGGCACGCTTCCCAGTGGTTCACAAGAAGTGGGTTCTTGCTGGTTTCCACGTCAGCGGCTGCATTCAATGGCTGAAAGCAGCGCCTATCGCCAGTCGCGTACCCCGTTAGTGTAGCCGACACGGCACTGTTACTGCACCGCCCCAACTGCGGGGCGCCAAGGTCGTTGCCTGGGCGCCGGGAGCCTGCTTGTTTACAGGCCCGGTGTCAGCAAAGCCACCTTGTCGCCGACCGCGGCAGGGGCCGTGGTGCGTGGGGCAGCTGCAGGGATGCTCTGCACAGGAGCCTGGGTAGACAGGGAGGAGGGGGGAGGGTTGAAGGGCACGGCGCGGCCACCGGCCACCTGGCGCAGGCGGAAATGTTCCGCCATCACCTTGGCGGCGTAGCCACCGTCGTCGGCCATGTTGCCCGCACCCACATAAAAGCGCAGGCCACCTTCCAGCGATCCTGCGCGGGCAATGCACTCTTGCAGCACCTTCACGCCGACCCGCAGGTTGCTCACCGGGTCAAAGGCGGCGAAGTGGCCGCCAAAGTTTTGGTACTTGTCGGTGTGCACGCGGGTCATCACCTGCATGAGCCCTTGCGCGCCCACGGCGCTTTCGGCAAACGGGTTGAAGCTGGACTCGATCGCCATGATGGCCAGGATCAGCGTGGGGTCGATCTTGGCACGGGTGCCAATCTCGTAGGCCTCGGCCACCAGAGCGCTGAGCGGCTCAGGCGCCACACGGTACTTTTTGCTGAGCCAGAAGGCCACGGCAGCCTGCTCTTTGGGCAGGTCTTTGGGGTTCACGGCCGTGGCGCGTTCGCTGGCATCTGGCTCGATGGGCATGCCCAGCATTTCCACCTGGCGGGCTTGCAGCCAGTTCATCAACTGCTCTTCGCCAGCCTGGCGCAGATCGGGCCTGGCTGTGAGTGCAATGACGACAAAGGCAACGGCCAGGCCGATGAGGGCGAAGCTGTTGTGGGTGATTTCAAGAAAACCTTCGGTCACGTCGGCCGCGAAAGTTCGCACGCCGGAGACTAATTTTCCTGACGCTGTCATAGCTCTTCCTTTCTGAGGCGGGCCAGTGGCGCGGAGCAGTCACGGTGGACTGTGCCTTGCTGGCAGATCGCCTGGATTGGTACGCCATCAAGTCCGGGCTGCACGTCTGTGGAGTGCTTGGCGCCCTGGATTGACTTAGCCGGGTTCGGCAGCGATTGGGGTTTGTACTAGCCCTGTGTTTGGGGCTGGCGGATTCTAGAAGCTCACTAAATGCATAGTCAATACTAACAAATAACTTTTTAAGACAAAAAAATTATGAAAAATATGTAAAAAATCACAGGTTTTGCGCTTCCGGGGGCGGTTTTGTGTCCTGGGGCGCCACGGAGCGGCGGGCAACAGGATGTCAAATTCAATCGGGCTTTCTGTCGTCATTGAGAATCCGATTTGAGTTGGCGGGGTGACTTTGATAAGGTGGAGGCGCCTGTAGATTTCAGGCATCGCCAGACGAAGCGAAGTCTCCCTCCGAGAGCATTCAGTGCCAAGGTGCAGCAGATGCCGCTTTCATGGCAACCCCTGGAGGCAATACCTTGCCTCCCCGCCATGCGGACCTTTCTCTCCGCATCGCGACCGATGGCAAAGACCGTTGTGTCAGCCGTCAAGCCCGGCGGGCAGGCCCTTCAGGCACTGCTCGTCGGGCTTTCTTTCTTGGTGGTGCGTCGCTGCGGTTGGGAGGCACGGTCCCATATATAGATAATGGGGGCTGTTCCCTAGAGCGGCGACCCTTTGCCCGGATTGCCGGGTGGCATCCTCGCAGAGCGTTGTCCCAGATCACCTTGCAGGTGTTGAGGACGCAACCCGCTACGGCCGCTGGCCCAATCCGGTGAAAATAGCCCCTTTGTTGCCCTCGCGCGCGCATGGTG
>DATLGV010000223.1:0-2582 GCA_035540275.1 Acidovorax sp.
CCCTGCGCCCACCCCTGCCGCCATCGAAATCGTCGCGCTCACCAAGCGCTATGCCAGCGGCAAGCCTGCCGTGGATGCCATCAACCTGCGCATTGCCAGCGGCAGCTACTGCTGCCTGCTGGGGCCCTCGGGCTGCGGCAAGAGCACCACCTTGCGCATGATCGCGGGGCACGAGTCGGTGACCAGCGGCGACATCCTGCTGGAAAACCGCAACATCACCGACCTGCCCGCCGCTGCGCGCGGCACGGCCATGATGTTCCAGAGCTTTGCGCTGTTCCCGCACCTCTCGGCGCTGGACAACGTGGCCTTCAGCCTCAAGATGAAAGGCGTGGCCAAGGCAGAGCGCCAAACCAAGGCGCGCGACCTGCTGGAGCGCGTGGCACTGGGCCACCTGGCCGAACGCAAGCCTGCCGAACTCTCGGGCGGGCAGCAGCAGCGCGTAGCGCTGGCCCGTGCGCTGATCACCCAGCCGCGTGTGCTGCTGCTGGACGAGCCACTGTCCGCGCTCGACCCCTTTCTTCGCATCCAGATGCGCGCCGAGCTGCGCCGCTGGCAAAAGGAGCTGGGCCTGACCTTCATCCACGTCACCCACAGCCAGGAAGAAGCCATGGCCCTGGCCGACACCATGGTGGTGATGAACCACGGTGTGATCGAGCAGGTGGGCAGCCCGCACGAGGTCTACAACCGGCCCGCCAGCGAGTTTGTGGCGCGCTTCATGGGCGGCCACAACGTGATCGACACCGAGGGTGGCAAGGTGGGCGTGCGCACCGACCACCTGCAGATTGCCCCCGCGCAGGCCGAGCTGCCCTGGGGCGCCCAGCGCATGCAGGCCGTGGTCACCGATGTGGAATACCAGGGCACCTATGTGCTGCTGGGTCTGCAAAAGCAGGGCGTGGCCTTGTCGGCCAACGCCACGGCGGCCTATTCGGTCATGGTGTCTGAAGCCGCCTTTGCCGCGCAGCCCTACCAGGTCGGGCAGGGCGTGCAACTGCACTGGACGCCTGAGCAGGCGCATCCGCTGTCGTCCGCCCAGGCCGTCGCCGCTTGATCGCACTGATCTGTCGCTTTCATTGATTCATCGATTCCCCGTTCCCTATCCGCAACCCAAGGAGTTTTCCCATGTCCGATGCTTCCCGTGCTGATTCCCCTGTCGTTGTCTCCGATGCCTCTGGCGTCAAGCGCCGCTCTCTGCTCACTGGCACGGCGGGCATCCTGGCCGCTGGCATGTTTCCGGCTGTGCATGCGCAAGAGAAGATCGTGCTGCGCTACCTGGGCACGGCGGTGAACCAGGACAAGGCCATTGCCGAGAAATTCAAGGCCGACACCGGCATCGAAATCCAGTACGTGGCCGTGACCACGGACGACGTGACCAAGCGCGCTGTCACCGCGCCCAACAGCTTTGACCTGATCGACACCGAGTACTTCTCGCTGAAAAAGATCGTGCCCACGGGCAACCTCAAGGGCATCGACACCAAGAAGATCAAGAACGCCGACAAGATCACCACGCTATTCACCACCGGCATGGTGGCGGGCAAGGCCGTGGGCGACCAGGGCACCGCGCCCAAGAAGGTGATCTACCTGGAAGGCGAAAAGTCCAAGAAGTTTGCGACGGCGCCCACGCAGTTCATGAGCCTGATCCCCACCGTGTACAACGCCGACACGCTGGGCATCCGCCCCGATCTGATCAAGCGCCCCATCAACTCCTGGGCCGAGCTGCTGAACGCCGAGTTCAAGGGCAAGGCGGCCATCCTGAACATCCCCAGCATCGGCATCATGGACGCCGCCATGGTGGTCGAGGCCATGGGCCTGTACAAGTACCCCGACAAGGGCAACATGACCAAGAAGGAGATTGATCTCACGATCAAGACCCTGATCGAAGCCAAGAAGCAGGGCCAGTTCCGCGCGCTGTGGAAGGACTTCAACGAGTCGGTGAACCTGATGGCTTCGGGCGAAGTGGTGATCCAGTCGATGTGGAGCCCGGCTGTGACGGCCGTGCGCACCAAGGGCATTGCCTGCAACTTCCAGCCGCTGAAAGAAGGCTACCGCGCCTGGGCTGCGGGCTTTGGCCTGCCCACCACGCTGAGCGGCCGCAAGCTGGACGGCGCCTACGAGTTCATCAACTGGTTCCTGGATGGCTGGGCCGGTGCCTATCTGAACCGCCAGGGCTACTACAGCGCCGTGCTGGAAACCGCCAAGGCCAAGATGGAAGCCTACGAGTGGGCCTACTGGATGGAAGGCAAGCCCGCATCGCAAGACATCAAGAGCCCGAACGGCGACGTGCTGGCCAAGGCCGGTGCGGTGCGCGATGGTGGCAGCTACGAATCGCGCATGGGCGGCATTGCCTGCTGGAACGCGATCATGGATGAGAACAACTACATGGTGCAGAAGTGGAATGAGTTCGTCGCTGCGTAGTTGAGGTGTCACCCCCTGAGGCGCTGCGCGCCTTCACCCCTCTCTCGACCCGCTGCGCGGGTCGGGAGGGGGACGCTCCCGGCGCGGCGGGGCGGCCCTTGCGCGGGAGCACTGGCATTGGGCCGCGACGGTTTCAACAGCCGGCTGCGAAACACAGCCCGCTAGATATT
>DATLGV010000224.1:0-2370 GCA_035540275.1 Acidovorax sp.
GACCAGGCCGCCCTGTACCACGCGCTGACGCGCTGCGAGCAGGTGTTCTGCGCCTTTGTCTTTGACAAGGACATCCTCGATGCCCTGCCCCGCGCCGACCGGCGGGTCGAGTTCATCCGCGAGTCGCTGGTGGAGCTGGACGACAGCTTGCGCGCGCTTTCGGGTCAGGAACGGGGAGGCCTCATCGTGCGGCATGCCGTGGCCAGCGATGCCATTCCGGCGCTGGCCAGCGCCCTGGAGGTGCAGGCGGTCTTTGCCAACCACGACGATGAACCCCTGGCGCTGGACCGCGACCGCGCGGTGCGCACGCGCCTGGCGGCCGCAGGCAAGGCCTTTCACACGTTCAAGGACCATGCCCTGCTGGAGCGCAGCGAGGTGCTGACGCAGACCGGCAACCCGTACAGCGTGTTCACGCCGTACAAGAATGCGTGGCTCAAGAAGATCGATGCGTTCCAGCTCAAGAGCTATCCGGTGGAGCGCCACGCCCACCATCTGGCGGCCCGCCCTGAGGCCCATTGCCAGCCCGTGCCCACCTTGCAGGACCTTGGGTTTGAGCCCACAGCGCTGTCCCAGCTGCGCCTGCCCACGGGCGCCCGGGGCGCACAGCAGCTGTTCGATGAATTTCTCGGCCGCATCGAGCGGTATGAGGACACGCGCAACTTTCCGGCGGTAAAGGGGCCCAGCTACCTGAGCGTGCACCTGCGGTTTGGCACCATCTCGCCGCGCTTGCTGGCGCGCACGGCGCACCGCCTGATGCGGGAGGGTAACCCCGGCGCCACGACCTGGCTCAGCGAACTGATCTGGCGCGACTTCTACTTCCAGATCCTGCACCACCACCCGCATGTGGTGGGCCAGAGCTTCAAGCCGGCCTACGACGCCATCGCCTGGGAGACTGGCCCCGAGGCCGATGCCCTGTTTGCCGCCTGGTGCGAGGGCCGCACCGGCTACCCGCTGGTGGATGCCGCCATGGCGCAGATCAACCAGACGGGCTACATGCACAACCGCCTGCGCATGGTGGTGGCGAGCTTTCTGGTGAAAGACCTGGGCATCGACTGGCGGCGGGGCGAGGCCTACTTTGCCACGCACCTCAACGACTTCGATCTGGCCGCCAACAACGGCGGCTGGCAGTGGGCCAGCTCCAGCGGTTGTGATGCCCAGCCCTATTTCCGCATCTTCAACCCGGTGAGCCAGAGCGAGAAGTTCGACCCGGAGGGCAAGTTCATCCGTCGCTACCTGCCCCAGCTCGCTGCACTACCCACCAAGGCGTTGCACGCCCCCTGGCTGGCGCGGCCGCTGGAGCTGCAGGAAGCGGGGGTGCGTCTGGGTGACACCTACCCCCTGCCCGTGATGGAGCACGACGCAGCGCGGCAGCGTACGCTGGAACGCTACGCCGTCGTCAAGACGGCCGGGGGGTAACACCCGCCCTGTTATCCAGGGCACACATTGGATTAGCGATGCGCTGTGGGTGGCGGTTCGTCCGGCGGGGGTTCCTCCGGCGCCATCTGCATGCCCTCGCCGCCCAGCGAGGCCCCGGCGGCGAGCCGCAGCCGCAGGCGCACGTCGGTGCGGTTGTCGGCGTTGGCGATGGCTTCTTCGGGCGATATCGCGCCCGCCTCCACCATGCCCAGCAGCGACTGGTCAAAGCTCCACATGCCCTGCTCGCCACTGCGTGTGATGGCGGTCTTGAGTTCGTCGATCTGGCCCTTCTGGATCAGCTCGGCCACATAGGGCGTGAGCAGCATGATCTCGGTGGCGGGCACCAGGCGGCCCGACAGGCCCTGTACCAAGCGCTGCGCCACCACCGCCCGCAGGTTGAGGGACAAGTCCATGAGCAGCTGGCGGTGGGCGTCCTCGGGGAAGAAATTCACGATCCGCTGCACCGCCTGGTTGGCGTTGTTGGCGTGCAGGGTGGAGACGCACAGGTGGCCGGACTCCGCATAGTGCAGCGCATGCTGCATCGTGGCGCGGTCGCGGATCTCGCCGATCATGATCACGTTGGGCGCCTCGCGCATGGCACGGCGCAGCGCTTCGTCATACGACAGGGTATCGAGCCCCACCTCGCGCTGCGTCACCAGCGATTTCTTGTGCGTGTGCAGGTACTCGATGGGGTCTTCCACCGTGAGAATGTGCCCACCGGTGTGCGTGTTGCGATGGTCCAGCAACGCCGCGAGGGTGGTGGTCTTGCCCGAACCTGCCGAGCCCACCGTCAACACCAGCCCCCCTTTGAGAAACGCCAGCCGCTGGATCACGGGCGGCAGCCCCAGCTCTTCCAGCGTCGGGATCCGGGCAATCACGTGGCGGATCACCAGGCCGACCTGCCCCCGCTGCATGTGCACGTTCACGCGAAAGCGCTCTCCTTCGGCCGTCTGC
>DATLGV010000225.1:0-6656 GCA_035540275.1 Acidovorax sp.
TCGTTATCCATTGGATCCATGTTTCCATTTTTTTCCCGCAGCAAAATGTCCGACGCACCTGAAGTGAATCCGGCCCCGGCCAAAACCCACGAGCCGCACCCGCTCGATGCGCTGACCGGCGGCGCTTTTTCTGCCGCCACCTCGGGTGAACGCGCCTCCCGCATCCGCGACTGGCTGGCCACGCAGCCATCGCCCGAGCAATTGCAGGAGGTGTTCAAGGAGCTGAGCGGACGCGACAAGGGTGCTGCCCGCGCCGTGCGTGAACGCCTGGACGAAATCCGCCGTGCCAAGGGGCAGGAGGCCATTGCCGCCGAATGGGCGGAAAAAGCCCAGACCCTGCTGGCGGCCCCCAAGCTGAATATTGCAGATGCCCTGGCCTGGCAGCGTGATGCGGCCAAGGCGGGCGCGCCACTGTCGCGCGAGCCACTGTCGCTGCTCAAGGTGCAGGTGGCGGACCGGGTGAAGGTCATCGAAGATCTGCAACACCGTGTGCAGGTGCAGCGCGAGGCGGCCGTGCTGCTGGCCCAGCGCATCGAAGTCCTCTCTACCAAGCCCTGGCGCGATGCGCAGGCCGCACTCGAGCTGCTGCGTGCCGATGTGGCGCGCTGGCAGGAGCAGGCCCAGGAATTGACCGGTGATGCCAGCTGGGCGAGTGTGGAGGCGCGTTTCCCGCCCTTGCTGGATGCCTCGCGCACGCAGCTTCTGGTGGTGTGGGAGGCCTTCCAGCCCGCACTCGCGCAGGCCGTCGCTGCGGCCGAGGACGCCCATGCACCGCTGCCACCCGTGCCGGTGTGGGCGGACGAATTGCGCGCTGCGCGTGGCCTGCCCACCGAGGCGGCAGCCGCTGCGGCCGCTTCTGCCGCCGCCGGCAAGCCAGCGCGTGTTACCAAGCCCAAGGTGGCGCCAGAGGTGACCGAAAAGGCCCACCAACTGGTGCGCGATGCCTTGGCTACGCTCGAAAAAGAGACTGCCGAAGGCCATGGCAAGGCCAGTGCGGGCGCGGCAACTGCGCTGCGCGCCGTGCTCAAGGTGCATGGCAAACACATTGACAGCGCCCTGGAGCAGCAGGTGCACACGGCACTGGTGGCTGCCGGTGAGCTCGAAGGTTGGCAGCGCTGGAGCGCAGACCAGGTGCGCGAAGACTTGGTGGCCAAGGCCGAAGCTCTGCTCAACCGCCCTGAAGGCCAGGCCCTGGGCGGCCGCAAGATGCAGGAGACCCTGCGCAATCTGCGAGATCAGTGGAAGCAGGCGGACCAGGGTGGGGCGCCCAACCATGCGCTGTGGAAGAAGTTTGACGAAGCCTGCAACGCGGCGCACAAGGTGGTTGAGGCCTGGCTGGACAAGATCCGCGCGGAAGCGGCCGAGCACAAGGCCCAGCGCCTGGCGCTGATCGAAGAGGTCAAGACCTGGGCGCAAGAACACGCTGCGTCGGGCGACTGGAAAGGCATCAACCGCGCGCTGCATCAGTTTGGCGACCGCTGGCGCGAAGGCGGCCATGTGGGTGAAAAAATCTTTGCCGAGCTGCAGCCGTTGTGGAAGCAGGCCATTGCCCTGGCCGCAGCACCGCTCGAGGCGGCGCAAAAGGAAAGCCTGGCCCGTCGCCACGCGATGATCGACGAAGCCACGGCGCTGGGCGGTGCGCCTTCTTTGCGCATCGATGCCGTGAAGGCGCTGCAGCAGCGCTGGCAGGCCGAGGCACAGACGGTGCCTCTGGACCGCAAGCATGAACAAAAGCTGTGGGACGCGTTCCGCAAACCCATTGACGAGGCTTTCAACCGCAAGTCGGCGGATCGTGAACGCGCTGTCACGGAGCTGAGTGCGCGGGACCGCGTGGTGCTGGACGCCTCCAAGGCCCTCGAGGCTGCCAATGCCACCGGTGATGCGCAGCAAATCCGCGCTGCCATGCAGGCGCTGGAGGCCGCATTGCGCGGCCAGGCCCAGGCGGCGGAGGCTGTTGCCACGGCCAACAAGGATGCGCAGTCACACGCGCAAGTGCAGGCGAATGCCGCGCCAACTGCTGCTGAAGGCGGAGCTGATGCGTCTGTGGAGGTTGCCGAAGGCGGTGAGGCCGCGGCGGCCACGCCTGTGTCGGCACCTGCGGCCCCCAAGCCTGCTGCACGACCTGTCGTGGCGGTACGCGGGGATGACCGCCCTGGCATGAAGAAAGACGCTCCGGCGGCCCCTGGCCGTGGTGCACGGCCTGGCGACCGCCGCGATGGCCGTCCGGGCGACCGTGACGGTGCCCGTGGCCCCCGTGGGGATGGCCGCATGGGCGATCATCGCGCGGACCGGGGCGGCCGTTTTGGTGATCGCCCGGCATTTGAGGACCGTGGCCCCCGCCTGGGTGACACTGCGTTCCGTGCACAGCGCGAGGCCATGGAGCACGCGCAGCTGGCGCTGAAGAAGCTGGCCGCACAGGCCCACGGCGAAGCGCTGACCCAGCTGTTGACCGCTTGGGAAAAGCGCGATGCAGCGTTGGTGCCTGGCGCACAGGAGCTGGGCTCGGGCGTGACGGCATCGGTGCGCAGTGCCTGGACGCAAGCGCTGACGGCGGCTCCCAAGGGAGATGCGGCAGAAGCGTTGCTGCGCCTCGAAATGGCAGCAGAGGCACCAACGCCCGCAGAGCACATCGCCGCGCGGCGCATGCTGCAGCTCCAGCTGCTCACGCGTCGCAACGACCCTGCGCCCGCCCAGACCTGGGGCCAGGATGTGGCGCGCGTTCTGGCGAGCACCAACGATGCTGCCAATGCACGCCGTTTGCAGAACGTGCTCAAGACGCTGTTGCGCAAGTAAACGTAGGGTTGTGAGTGTGCGCACTTTGGTGCGCATGCCCCCAGTGCAAGTGGGCAGAGCAAAAACGAGATCGCTTGCGGTCTCGTTTTTTTTTGGCGTATATGGGGGCTGAAAAACAAAAAAGCCGTTGCGAATGCAACGGCTTTTTATGTGTTTGGTGCCCAGGAGAGGACTCGAACCTCCACGATGTTACTCGCTAGTACCTGAAACTAGTGCGTCTACCAATTCCGCCACCTGGGCTTTCAGATCAGCCTCGAATTATAGGGCAAGAAATTCGAGCTTCCGGAAAGTTTTGAAAAAAATATGCCGAGCGCTTCGAAGGGGTGCAAAGGGCGTCGCCAACAGATCATGTTGTGCGCATCGACAAATAAAAAAGCCGCTGTTGTGACAGCGGCTTCGATATTTTGAAAACCATCACTGGTTCTCGTTAAACTTGGTGCCCAGGAGAGGACTCGAACCTCCACGATGTTACTCGCTAGTACCTGAAACTAGTGCGTCTACCAATTCCGCCACCTGGGCATTTCAGGAAAGACTAAGATTGTATAACAAAAAATCCACCCCCGGCACGCAGCCAGCCACACATTTGTCGCAAGAGATCGAAGGCAGCGTGCAAGGGCACCGTGATGGACACGGTTTCGTCATCCGCGACGATGGCGAAGGCGACATCTATATCCCCCCGAACGAGATGCGGGCGGTCTTGCACAAGGACCGCGTGCGTGTGCGCATCGTGCGCCAGGACCGCCGTGGCCGGCCCGAAGGCCGCGTGGTGGAAATCATCGAACGCCCGCCGCAGCCCATCATCGGCCGCTTGCTGCAGGAAAGCGGGGTGTGGCTGGTGGCACCCGAGGACAAGCGCTATGGCCAGGATGTGCTGATCCCCAAGGGCGCGACCGGTGCCGCCAAGCCGGGGCAGGTCGTGGTGGTCGAGCTGACCGAGCCGCCCGCGCTGTTTGGCCAGCCCGTGGGCCGCATCACCGAAGTGCTGGGTGAAGTCGACGACCCCGGCATGGAGATCGAGATCGCCGTGCGCAAGTACGGCGTGCCGCACGAATTTTCAGAGGCGTGCCTGGCCCAGGCCAAGGCCCTGCCCGACAAGGTGCGTGCGCAGGACAAGAAACGCCGTGTGGACCTGACCGACGTGCCCCTGGTCACCATCGACGGCGAGGACGCGCGCGACTTCGACGACGCGGTGTACTGCGAGCCCGCCAAGGTCGGCCGCAGCAAGGGCTGGCGCCTGCTGGTGGCCATTGCCGATGTGAGCCACTATGTGGAGACCGGCAGCGCCATCGACATCGATGCCTACGACCGTGCCACCAGCGTGTACTTTCCGCGCCGCGTGATCCCCATGCTGCCCGAGAAGCTGTCCAACGGCCTGTGCTCCCTCAACCCCGAGGTGGAGCGCCTGTGCATGGTGTGCGACATGCTGGTCACCGCCAAGGGCGAGGTGCACGCCTACCAGTTCTACCCGGCCGTGATGTTCAGCCATGCGCGCTTCACGTACACCGAAGTCGCGGCCATCCTGGCCAACACGCGCGGGCCCGAGGCCAGCAAGCGCAAGGACCGCGTGAAGGATCTGCTGAACCTGCACGACGTGTACCGCGCCCTGCTGGTGGCACGCCAGGCGCGCGGCGCGGTGGACTTTGAGACCACCGAGACGCAGATCGTCTGTGACGAAAACGGCCGCATCGAAAAGATCGTGCCCCGCACCCGCAACGACGCGCACAAGCTCATCGAAGAGGCCATGCTGGCCGCCAACGTGTGCAGCGCCGACTTCATCGCGCAGGGCGGGCAGCCCGGCCTGTTCCGCGTGCACGAAGGTCCCACGCCCGAGAAGCAGGAGATCCTGCGCAATTACCTCAAGGCCATGGCTGTGGGCATGACGATTGGTGACGACCCGAAGCCGGGCGACTTCCAGGCGATTGCCGAGGCGACCAAGGAGCGGCCTGACGCGCAGCAGATCCACACCATGCTGCTGCGGTCCATGCAGCAGGCCATCTACACGCCCATCAACAGCGGCCACTTTGGGCTGGCGTTTGATGCCTACACGCACTTCACCAGCCCGATCCGGCGTTACCCCGACTTGCTGGTGCATCGGGTCATCAAGGCCATTCTGGGCAAGACGAAGTACGCGCTGCCTTCCCTGCCAACCCCTGGCGAAGCCCATGCCAAGCTCGCCAAGCGCCTGGCGGCGCGCGTGGCTGCCCCTGGCACCAAGCCACGCAAGGATGCGAAACCGCCGAGCCGCGACACCCAGGCCTGGGAGGCCGCCGGTCTGCACTGCAGCGCCAACGAGCGCCGCGCCGACGAGGCGAGCCGGGATGTGGAAGCCTGGCTCAAGTGCAGGTACATGCGCGAGCACCTGGGCGAGGAGTACAGCGGCGTGGTCAGCGCTGCGACGAGTTTCGGCATCTTCGTGACGCTGGACGCGATGTACGTCGAGGGGCTGGTGCACATCACCGAATTGGGCGGCGAGTACTTCAAGTTCGACGAGGCGCGCCAGGAACTGCGCGGCGAGCGTACGGGCATCCGCTACGCCATCGGCGCGCGGGTGCGGGTGCAGGTGAGCCGCGTCGATTTGGACGGCCGCAAGATCGACTTCCGTCTCGTGCGTGAGGGCGAGGAGCTGCTGGGCCGCGCGCTCAAGGACAAGGGCGTGGGCGCGGAGGGCGTGGGTGGCAGTGCCCGCAAGGCGGCGGGTGGCCGATCTCGCGGGCGCAAGTCCGAGCAAGGCGCAGGCCCCTCTGCCACCGAGCAGGCAGGTCTGACCCGCGAGCGTGCTGCGCGGTCGCCGATCCAGTCGCTCAAGGCGTCGGTCAAGGCGTCGGTCAAGAAGGCGGTGGCGGGCAAGTCCGGCAAGAGCAAGGCGCGCAAGCCGCGCAGGGCCTGAGGTCTCCGGGGTGGCGGGTCGAGTGACCCTCAGTCCGTTTTCAATTTGCTACATGCTGCTTGTTACTTGCTGCTTAATTGACGGCTGCTGACGCCTTGAGGCGTGTACGCCGGAAGTCTGCGCGGCATAAGGCATCGACGCGAAACGTGCGACAAAAACGAGGATCGCGTGGTGTTGCCGGCAAGCCCGGGGCAGGCGCCCTGGGCGCAGGAAGTCGTACCGCTCAAGACATGGACCTTGCTGGCCTGAGAGTCAGCCTGCTCCCGCGCGCCGCGCCAGCGCACTGGCGGTCAGTGCCTGGCCTGCCGGCCATTCATCGGCCGCCTGGCCGTGCTGGTACACCGCTTCACTCGCAGCACGCAAGGCGCTGGCGCCAGCGGCCAGGTGCGCGCCCACCATGCCCGCCAGCACATCTCCCGTGCCCGCGGTGGCCAGCCGCGCATTGCCCGTGGGGTTGATGGCGGGGACGCGGTCTGGGGCTGCAATCACGGTGCCCGAGCCCTTGAGCACGGCCACGCAGTTGAATTGGTCTGCAAGTTGTTGCGCGGCATCCAGTCGGTCGGCCTGGACTTCGGCGGTTGTCAGGCCCAGTAGGCGGGCGGCCTCCAGAGGGTGGGGGGTCAGCACCGTGGGTCGCCCATGCTGGCCGCGTGCCACCACCAGTGCGTGCAGGGCGGCTTCGGCGGCGATGGTGTTGAGCGCGTCGGCATCCAGCACCAGGCGGGCCGCGCGGGTGATGACCTCGGGCAGCACGCTTGCGATGGCCTGGCCGCCGCCGCAGCCGCAGACGACGGTGAGCTGTTCCAGCGCCAGCGCATCGAAGCGGCGCAGCATCAGCTCGGGCTGCTGCAGGTCCAGTTGCAGATGCCCGTCGTCCAGCAGGGCCACCAGCACCCGGCCCGCGCCGCCGTGCAGGGCGGCCGATGCGGCCAGCAGGGCGGCACCCGCCATGCCCATACCGCGTGTTGCCAAACCC
>DATLGV010000226.1:0-2006 GCA_035540275.1 Acidovorax sp.
GCATACACCGCCTCGCCCGACATCAGGACTGAGACGGCTTCGCGGTAACGCTCCAACTGCGCCACCAGGGCCTGCTGGCGTTGGGGCTGTGCGGCGCTTTTGTAGTCCAGCACCCACCAGCCCGCAGCAGCGTCTGCGGGATGTGCGCCACGGCGCTGCACCAGCCGGTCGATGCGCAGGCTCTGGCCCTGGTAGTGCAGCGGGGCTTCGTTGATGGCGGTCTGGATCAGCGCCGGGTCCCACGCCCAGGCGCCCTCGCCCGCCAGAATGGCCTGTGCCATGCGGGCGGCCTGTTCGGCGGCGGCGGGGGTAATGTCGTGGTCAGCGGCCAGGCGGGCCAGGCGCGCTGCGGGCCAGCCATGGGCACGCACATCGGCCAGCGGGGCACCGGCCACGCCGGCCTGCTCCAGCAACTGGTGCATGGCATCGCCCTGGCGCGACAGCGGGGTGGATTCCGCGTCACCCGGCATGGCCACGGGGGCGTCGCCCTGCAGCCCGGCGGCGGTGTGCACGCGGGCGGTTTGCAGCGCCTCGGGCAGCGCGGGCAGGCTGGGGATGGTGAATGTCTCTGCAGGGGCCGCCGCTGCTACGCCATGCGCTGCCGGGGCCTGGGCTTGCAGATCGACCTCCGCGACCAGCGGAGCCAGCCGGTTCCACCAGCTGCCCGGGGCCGAGTTGCTGGGCTGCACCGACGAAAGCGCCAGGCAGTGCTTGGCCCGCGTCATGGCCACGTAGAGCATGTTCAGCTCCTCGCGGCTGCGGGCCTGCTGCTCGGCGGCCAGTGTGGCCTCTGCGCTGGGCGGCGGGTTCGATTCGCTGGCCAGGAAGATGAAGGCCGAGGGCGCGGGCTGCTCGCCGGGCCAGTCCACCAGCACGCCCATGGTTTCGGCCTTCTGCGGGCGGGTGTCGGTGTCCAGCAGCAGCACGCAGTCGGCCTCCAGCCCCTTGGCACCGTGCACCGTCAGCAGGCGAATGGCCTGCGCATCGGCCCGGCCAGGGGCGCGTACGCCGCCCTTCTTCATGGCCCGGACAAAGGCATAAGGCGTGAGGTAGCGGCCCCCGTCGTGCTGCAGCGCGGCAGCCAGCAGCGCCCGCAGGTTGGCCTGCACGGCCTGGCGCTGGGTGACAGGCGCGGCGGCGGCAAAGCGGGCCAGCACGTCGCCGTGCTCGTAGATGGCGTGCAGGGCATCGTGCGGCGGCAAGCGCTGCACCCAGCCCTGGTATTGAACCAAAACGCCCCCTGGCGCTTGCATATCAAGCGGCAGAAGCTCACTTTTCAATAGCAAATCAAACCAGCTGCAGCCCGCATGCTCGGGCTGGCGGCGCAGCACGGCCAGGGCCACCAGCGCATCGTCGCCCAGGCCAAACAGGGGCGACTTGAGCGCGCGCGCCAGCGACAGGTCGTGCGTGGGCGAAACCAGCGCATCCAGCAGCGCCACCATGTCCTGCACCTCGGGCGCGTCGAACAGGTCGGACTTTTCAGGCTGCACGCAGGGCAGGTGCAGGGCGCGCAGGGCCTCTTGCATGCTGGCCAGGCGGTCGCGCTTGCGGGCCAGCACCAGCACCTCTTTGGGCGGGGTGCCGCTGGCGATCTGCGCGGCCACCCAGGCAGCGGCCTGCGTGCATTCGCGCATGCGCTGGGTTTCTTCGGCTTCGTGGCGGGGTTCGGTCAGGCTGTCGCGCCAGGCCAGCGGATCTCGGCCTGCGCCTTGGTTGTCGTCGTCCGCACCGGTGATAGCGGGCAGGCGCAGCAACTGGCCCTGGTGTTTCGATTCGGTGGTGTGGTCGCGAAAGCCCGTGGTCTCTTGCTGCGCCTGGGCCTGGCCCATGACGGCGTTGACGGCGGCAATCACGCCCTGCGCGTTGCGGCGCGTGTGGTCGCAGCTGAGCAGGTCGCCACCCAGCCCGCCCTGCACAAAGGCCTGCGCGGCGATGAAGACTTGCGGCTCGGCCCGGCGAAAGCGGTAGATGCTCTGCTTGGGGTCGCCCACGATGAACACGCTGGG
>DATLGV010000227.1:0-12376 GCA_035540275.1 Acidovorax sp.
TTAATGCCCGGCGCCAAGACCCCGCGCATGGTGGGTCAAATGGTCGCCCACAAAGCTCTGCACAAAGTAGTAGCCGTGGTCGTAGCCCGGGTGGCGGCGAAGCGTGAGCGGCTGGCCGATGGCCTGGCACGCGGCCTCGAACAGGTGGGGATGCAGCTGGTCGGCCAGGAATTTGTCGTCCAGCCCCTGGTCGATGAGGATGCCGGCCGGGTAGGGCGCGATGGGCTGGTGCTGCATCAGCACCGTGGCGTCGTGCTCCAGCCAAGTGGTGCGGTCGGGGCCCAGGTAGCCGGTGAAGGCTTTTTCTCCCCAGGGGCACTGGGTGGGCGCGCAGATGGGTGCAAAGGCCGACACCGTCTTGAACCGGCCCGGGTGGCGCAGGGCCAGCGTGAGCGCGCCGTGGCCACCCATGCTGTGGCCGAAGATGCCCAGGCGCTGCCCGTCGATGGGCAGGTGCTGGCCCACCAGGGGCAGCAGCTCCTGCAGCAGGTAGCTCTCCATGCGCCAGTGGGTGTTCCAGGGGCTCTGCGTGGCGTCGAGGTAAAAGCCTGCACCCACGCCAAAGTCCCAGCTGGCCGTGGCGCCGGGCAGGGCCAACACGGCCTCGCCGCGCGGGCTGGTGTCGGGCGCGATCAGGGCCAGGCCCAATTCAGCGGCCAGGCGCTGGGCACCGGCCTTGATGGCAAAGGTCTCTTCGGTGCAGGTCAGGCCGGCCAGGTACAACACGGCGGGCACGGGGCCTTGTTGTGCCTGGGGCGGCAGGTACACCGAGAACTTCATCGGCAGGCCGATGGTGGTGGAGGCATGCTGGTAAAAGCGCTGCTCGCCGCCAAAGCAGGCATGGCTGCTGAGGGCTTCCAAAGAGGTGGTAGAAGGGCTCGTCATGATGTCCGGTGTCTTTGTCATGGGGCAGCGCGTTGCACTGCCATCTTGGAACTGCGCGCAGGCCGTCGAAACTGGCACGCACGAAGTCAGCGCCCCTGTGCAAGGGCCGCCCCGCCGCACCGGGGGCGTCCCCCTCCCGCCTTGCGCGGCAAGGCGAGAGAGGGGGAAGGCGCGAAGCGACTCAGGGGGAGCTTCATTTCACGCGGCGTACTTGACGACCGAGCGGATGGACTTGCCTTCGTGCATCAGGTCAAACGCTTCGTTGATGTCCTTGAGACCCATGGTGTGGGTCACAAACGGCGCAAGCTGGATCTTGCCGGCCATAGCGTCTTCGACCATGCCGGGCAGCTCGCTGCGGCCCTTGACGCCGCCGAACGCCGTACCCAGCCACTTGCGGCCGGTGACGAGCTGGAAGGGGCGGGTGCTGATCTCTTGCCCAGCGCCTGCCACGCCGATGATGACGCTCTGGCCCCAGCCGCGGTGCGCGCATTCGAGTGCAGCACGCATCACGTTGACGTTGCCGATGCACTCAAAGCTGTGGTCCACGCCCCAGGTCGTCATCTCCACGATGACCTGCTGGATCGGCTTGTCGAAGTCCTTGGGGTTGATGCAGTCGGTGGCGCCAAAGGTGCGGGCCAGGTCGAACTTGGAGGGGTTGGTGTCGATGGCGATGATGCGCCCGGCCTTGGCCAGCTTGGCGCCCTGGATCACCGCCAGGCCAATGCCGCCCAGGCCGAACACGGCCACCGTGTCGCCCTCTTGCACCTTGGCGGTGTTCTTCACGGCGCCCAGGCCCGTGGTCACGCCGCAGCCCAGCAGGCAGACCTGCTCGGGGTTGGCGTTGGGGTTGACCTTGGCGAGCGACACCTCGGCCACCACGGTGTATTCGCTGAAGGTGCTGCAGCCCATGTAGTGGTAGATGGGCTGGCCGTTGTAGCTGAAGCGCGTGGTGCCATCGGGCATCACGCCCTTGCCCTGCGTGGCGCGCACGCTCACGCACAGGTTGGTCTTGCCGCTCTTGCAGAACAGGCACTCGCCGCATTCGGCGGTGTAGAGCGGGATCACATGGTCGCCGGGCTTCACGCTGGTCACACCTTCGCCCACTTCCACCACGATGCCAGCGCCTTCGTGGCCCAGCACGACGGGGAACAGGCCCTCGGGGTCGTCACCGCTCAGGGTGAAGGCATCGGTGTGGCACACGCCGGTATCGGTGATCTTGATGAGCACTTCGCCCTTCCTGGGCGGTGCCACGTCGATCTCGACGATCTGCAGGGGTTCTCCGGCTTTGAAGGCAACGGCAGCGCGGGATTTCATGGGGTGGTCCTTTCGGTCATTCGTGTGAATGGGGTGGGGCGGGATTTCGGTCTATTTGAGGTACGAACGGAGCAGGGCCAGGGTTTCGTCAATGGCTTGCTGCGAGGGGGCGGGCTGTTCCGCCAGCGTCTCGCGCACATGGCTGTCGAGCAGGTCAGCCATCAGTCCGTGCACGGCGCCGCGCATGGCAGCGAGCTGCTGCAGGATGGGCGCGCAGTCGCTGCCCGCCTCCACCGCGCGTTCCAGCGCCTCGGCCTGGCCTTTGATGCGGCGCAGCCGGGTGATGGCGCGTTGTTTGTCTTCGGCGGTGTGGGGCATGGGCGGGCGACTGGCTGGTCAGTCACTAGGGTGTACTGGGTGGCAGTATAAAAGACAAGCGCATATGTTGATTGCGCTACAGGCATTAAAAAGGCTATTACTCAGGGGGAGTATTCAGGAAATTTGTAGTGCAGCCTTCTTGATGAGCCATGAAAAAAGCCCGCAGGCATTGCCTGCGGGCTTGATGGTTGGGAGCGGACGGCGCAGTGCGCCGCACCGATCAGCGGCTGGCCAGGGGAGGCACGTCGCGGCGCACGGAGCCGGTGAACAGCTGGCGTGGGCGGCCGATCTTATACTCGGGGTCGCCGATCATTTCGTTCAGCTGGGCGATCCAGCCCACGGTGCGGGCCAGGCTGAAGATGCCGGTGAACAGGTTCACCGGGATGCCGATGGCGCGCTGCACGATGCCGGAGTAGAAGTCCACGTTCGGGTAGAGCTTGCGCTGCACGAAGTAGTCGTCTTCCAGGGCGATCTTTTCCAGTTCCTTGGCCAGCTTGAACAGCGGGTCGTTTTCCAGGCCCAGCTCGGCCAGCACTTCATTGCAAGTCTCTTGCATGAGCTTGGCGCGGGGGTCGTAGTTCTTGTACACGCGGTGGCCAAAGCCCATGAGCTTGACGCCGGAGTTCTTGTCCTTGACCTGCTTGATGAAGTCGCCGATCTTTTCCACGCCGCCTTGGGCCTGGATGTCGTAGAGCATGTTCAGCGCAGCTTCGTTGGCGCCGCCGTGGGCAGGGCCCCACAGGCAGGCCACGCCAGCGGCGATGGCCGCAAACGGGTTGGTGCCCGACGAGCCGCACAGGCGCACGGTGGAAGTCGAAGCGTTCTGCTCGTGGTCAGCGTGCAGGATGAAGATGCGGTCCAGCGCGCGTTCCAGCACGGGGTTGACCTTGTACTCTTCGCAGGGCGTGCCGAACATCATGCGCAGGAAGTTGCCTGCGTAGCTCAGGTGGTTCTGCGGGTACATGTAGGGCTGGCCCATGCCGTACTTGTAGGCCATGGCGACCAGCGTGGGCATCTTGGCGATCAGGCGGATCGCGGCGATCTCACGGTGCTGCGGATTGTTGATGTCCGTGCTGTCGTGGTAGAAGGCCGACAGCGCGCCCACCAGGCCGGTCAGCACGGCCATGGGGTGTGCGTCACGGCGGAAGCCGCGCAGGAAGAACTGCATCTGCTCGTTGACCATGGTGTGGTTGGTCACGCGGCTGGTGAAATCGGCCTTCTGGGCCACGTTCGGCAGGTCGCCGTACAGCAGCAGGTGGCAGGTTTCCAGGAAGTCGCAGTTCTCGGCCAGCTGCTCAATGGGGTAGCCGCGGTACAGCAACTCGCCCTTGTCGCCATCGATGTAGGTGATGGCCGACTGGGTGGCTGCTGTGGACAGGAAGCCCGGGTCATAGGTGAACATGCCCGTCTGCGCATACAGCTTGCGGATGTCGATGACGTCCGGGCCGATGCTGCCCTGATAGACCGGCAGGTCCACGCTGGGGCTGCCGTTACTGAACGACAGGGTGGCTTTGTTGTCAGCTAGCTTCATTGTTACTTTCCTTGGGTAGGTTGCCGATGTTGATCCGGTCTTGGGGCTGGGCCGCCGTGTCAGGCTTGCAGTGCCATGGCGCCGCTGCCTTGTCGCAGCATGTCAAGCACTTCGCGCACTTCTTCCGAGTCCTGCTCGCCTGCGGGCTCGCGCCGTCGCAGCAGCAGGTCCAGGAGGTCGTTGTCCGCCAGGTCCATCAGCACGCGCAGGCCCTGCGCGTGGCGCTGGGTCAGCGTCGATTCATAGCGGGTGAAGAACTGTTCGATGAACAGATCGTTTTCCAGCAAGCCGCGCCGGCAGCGCCAGCGCAGCTTGCTCAATTCACGCCCATCCAGCAGCGGCGATGCCGCTTCTGGCGTGATGGCAATGGGGGACGGGGATGCCATGGCCTGCAACTGGGTTGATCCCGGTCAGATGGCGCGGCGCACCATCAGTTCCTTGATCTTGCCGATGGCCTTGGTGGGGTTGAGGCCCTTGGGGCACACGTCCACGCAGTTCATGATGGTGTGGCAGCGGAACAGGCGGTACGGATCTTCGAGGTTGTCCAGGCGCTCACCCGTGGCGTCGTCGCGGCTGTCGGCGATGAAGCGGTAGGCCTGCAGCAAGCCGGCGGGGCCGACAAACTTGTCGGGGTTCCACCAGAAGCTGGGGCAGCTGGTGGAGCAGCTTGCACACAGGATGCACTCATACAGGCCGTTGAGTTCTTCGCGCTCTTCAGGGCTTTGCAGACGTTCCTTCTCGGGCAGCAGGCCTTCGTTGATCAGGTAGGGCTTGATCGAGTTGTACTGCTTGAAGAACTGCGTCATGTCCACGATCAGGTCGCGGATCACGGGCAGGCCGGGCAGCGGCTTGAGCGTGATCACGCCCTTGAGCGTGTTCATGTTCGTCAGGCAGGCCAGGCCGTTCTTGCCGTTGATGTTCATGGCGTCGGAGCCGCAGACACCTTCGCGGCAGGAGCGGCGGAACGACAGGGTGGGGTCCTGCTCCTTGAGCTTGACCAGGGCGTCCAGCAGCATGCGCTCGTGGCCGTCGAGTTCGATCTCGATGGTCTGCATGTAGGGCTTGGCGTCCTTGTCCGGATCGTAGCGGTAGATTTGGAATGTGCGCTTTTGCATGGTTCTGCTCTCGGGGGGCTACTGTTTAGAACGTCCGGACCTTGGGAGGAACGCTGTCCACCGTCAGGGGCTTGAGGTTCACTGGCTTGTAGGTCAGGCTGTTGTCGGCGCTGTGCCAGAGGGTGTGCTTCATCCACTCTGCATCGTTGCGGCCCAGCGGCGCCGTGGGGTGGTCGGCAGGCTGCTCGTAGTCGTACACGGTGTGCGCGCCGCGGCATTCCTTGCGTGCGGCGGCGGACACCATCGTGGCCTGGGCCACTTCGATCAGGTTGTCCACTTCCAGCGCTTCGATGCGTGCGGTGTTGAACACCTTGGACTTGTCCTGCAGCGTGATGCCCGCCACGCGGCTGCGCAGTTCGGCGATCTTCTTGACGCCTTCGTCCATGCTGGCCTGGGTGCGGAACACGCCGGCATGCTGCTGCATGGTGGCGCGGATGTCGCCCGCCAGCGCCTGCGAGTAGGTGCCGCTGGTGGATTTGTCGAGCTGGTTCAGGCGCTCCAGCGTGCGGTCGGCCGCATCGGCTGGCAGGGGCTTGTGCTCCTTGTTCTTGTTGTTGAACTCGACGATGTGGCGGCCGGCGGCCTTGCCGAACACCAGCAGGTCCAGCAGCGAGTTGGTGCCCAGGCGGTTCGCGCCGTGCACGCTCACGCAGGAGCATTCGCCCACGGCATACAGGCCATTGACGACCTGGTTGCTGGTGCCGTCATGGGTGACGACCTGGCCGTTGATGTTGGTGGGCACGCCACCCATCTGGTAGTGGATGGTGGGCACCACGGGGATCGGCTCCTTGGTGATGTCCACGTTGGCGAAGTTGACGCCGATCTCATACACCGAGGGCAGGCGCTTGTGGATCGTGTCGGCGCCCAGGTGGTCGAGCTTGAGCAGCACGTAGTCCTTGTTGGGGCCGCAGCCACGGCCTTCCTTGATTTCCTGGTCCATGGAGCGGGACACGAAATCGCGAGGTGCCAGGTCCTTCAGCGTGGGCGCGTAGCGCTCCATGAAGCGTTCGCCGTTGCTGTTGAGCAGGATGGCGCCTTCGCCGCGGCAGCCTTCGGTCAGCAGCACGCCCGCTCCGGCCACGCCGGTGGGGTGGAACTGCCAGAACTCCATGTCCTGCAGCGGGATGCCGGCGCGCGCGGCCATGCCCAGGCCATCGCCGGTATTGATGAAAGCGTTGGTCGAGGCGGCAAAGATGCGTCCGGCGCCACCGGTGGCCAGCAGCACGGTCTTGGCTTCCAGGATGTACAGGTCGCCGGTTTCCATTTCGATGGCCGTCACGCCCACCACGTCGCCGTCGGCGTCGCGGATCAGGTCCAGGGCCATCCACTCGACGAAGAAGTTCGTCTTGGCCTTCACGTTCTGCTGGTACAGCGTGTGCAGCATGGCGTGGCCGGTACGGTCAGCGGCGGCACAGGCGCGTTGCACGGGCTTTTCGCCGTAGTTGGCGGTGTGGCCGCCGAAGGGACGCTGGTAGATGGTGCCATCGGGGTTGCGGTCGAACGGCATGCCGAAGTGTTCCAGCTCGTACACCACGTTCGGCGCCTCGCGGCACATGAACTCGATGGCGTCCTGGTCGCCCAGCCAGTCGGAGCCCTTGATGGTGTCATAGAAGTGGTAGTGCCAGTTGTCCTCGGACATGTTGCCCAGGGATGCGCTCACGCCGCCCTGCGCTGCCACGGTGTGCGAGCGGGTGGGGAACACCTTGGACAGCGAGGCCACGTTCAGGCCTGCGCGGGAGAGTTCAAGCGCGGCACGCATGCCGGAGCCGCCGGCGCCGACGATGACGACGTCGAACTTGCGCTTGGTGATGTTAGCTTTGGTGTAGCTCATTGTTTTTTGCCTTCAGTCGCGGGGATCAATCAGAGACGCCACAGAACCTGGATACCCCAGCCAGCGCAGCTGACCAGCCAGACGATGCTGAACACTTGCAGTGCCAGGCGCAGGCCCACGGGCTTGATGTAGTCCATCAGGACTTCGCGCAGACCGATCCACGCGTGCCAGGCAATCGAGACGATCACGGAGAAGGTCAGCACCTTCATCCATTGGGCCGAGAAAATGCCTGCCCATTTGTCGTAGCCGATGGGGCCTTTGGAGAAGATCACCTGGGCCAGCAAGGCCAGGGTGAACAGTGCCATCAGGACTGCCGTGACGCGCTGGCTGAGCCAGTCGCGCAGACCATAGTGGGCGCCGACGACGACGCGCTTGGAACCGTAATTGACGGACATGGAAATTTCCTCTCGTTCTTTGGCGGACACTGCCCGGCAGCGCCCGCCGTTGATGGATTGATCAGTACAGGCCGAAGAGCTTGGCGCCCAGCACCAGGGTCAGCGGGATGCTGATCGCCAGCACGGCCAACGCCGAGGTCTTGCCGAATTCCTTGTTCACGGCGCTGTGGCTCACGTCCATCCACAGGTGGCGCAGGCCGGCGGTGAAGTGGTGCAGGTACGACCAGATCAGCGCCAGGGCCGCCAGCTTGACGAACCAGCCGGGCACGAAGCCAATGCCGATGCTGAAGGCCGCCGTGAATTTGGCGAACGAGATTTCAGACGACACCGAGGTGTCGAACATCCAGATGATGAAAGGCAGCAGCAGGAACATGATCAGCCCGCTGCCGCGGTGCAGGATCGAAACCCACGCTGCAGGTGTCATGCGGTAGGTGGTCAGGTCCTTGAAGGCATTGATGTTGCGGAATTCAGGCCGTTTTTTGGCGAGTTCTGTCATGTTGTGTGCTTTCGTGGATGTAACTGCTTTGTAATTTGAAGATGCAAAGAACGCAAAATTCTATTGCAACGCAACAATGAGGGTTTTGATCTCGTGGGAATTTTCGACGGTAATACTCAGTTGCCAGCCTGTTGTCAGCTCAATTCATTACGGTAGTGGTGGGTGTCGGTGAGGTACAGCCCCCGGCGTAACTCCATGGGAACGTCGTTGTAGGTGTAGGCAATGCGTTCGACGCTCAAAAGCGGAGTGGCGAGGGTGATCTGCAGCAACCGGGCCTGTTCCTCGTCGGGAAGCACGGCGCGGATTTTTTCTTCAGCGCGCACCATGCGCACGCCAAAGTCCAGTTCGAACATCGCGTATGTGGGCCCCTGGTAGTTGGCGAGCTGTTCGGCCGTGAGGCCCTTGAAGGCCTGTCCGGGCAGCCAGATGTCTTCCAGGATGGTGGGCACACCCGCAAACGACAGGATGCGCTTGGCCTGCATCACGGCGTCGCCGCTGCGCAGCGCCAGGGCGCGGGCCACGTCGGCGCTGGCGCGCACACGGCGGCAGTCGATCACGCGGCGCTGGGCGGGGCCCTCCACCCGGGCGTCGCCGGTGTCCGGCAGCAGCTTCAGAAAGCGGTATTGCACATGCTGCTCGGCATGGGTGGCCACAAAGGTGCCTTTGCCCTGCCGGCGCATCACCAGGTTTTCGGCCGCCAGTTCATCAATGGCCTTGCGCACGGTGCCCTGGCTCACGCGAAAGCGTGCGGCCAGTTCCATCTCGCTCGGGATGGCCTCGCCAGGTTTCCATTCGCCCTGCTGCAGGCTCTGCAGGATCAGGCCCTTGATCTGCTGGTACAGCGGGCTGAACGCTGGCGTGACGACTCCCGCCGTGCTCTGCGGGGCGGCGGGGTTGTCTGCTGCGAACGGAAGCGAGGACATGGTGTGGAATCTGGGGCTGGGTTTGTGTGGTGGTGCGGCAGTGCGGTTGCCACATGACAATCGAACGACAAACAGGGTGCAATCATATCTTATATAAGACATAAGACAAATTGACCCGACTGCCCAATCGGGGGTAAACTCTGAGGCTGTTTTGCAGGGCACGGGCTACTGGTGACAGGCGCTGGTGCTTGCGTTGCACTCCCACCTGTTTTCCTCACTTTCTGGAGTTTTCACCATGAGCAAGAAGCCCGTTCGCGTCGCTGTCACCGGCGCCGCCGGTCAAATCGGTTACGCCCTGCTGTTCCGTATCGCCTCCGGCGAAATGCTGGGCAAGGACCAGCCGGTCATCCTGCAATTGCTCGAAGTGCCTGTCGAAGGTCCTCAAAAAGCGCTCAAGGGCGTGATGATGGAGCTGGACGACTGCGCCTTCCCGCTGCTCGTCGAGATGACCGCCCACAGCGACCCCATGACAGCCTTCAAGGATGCCGACTACGCACTGCTGGTCGGCTCGCGCCCCCGTGGCCCCGGCATGGAGCGTGCCGAGCTGCTGGCCGTCAACGGCGCCATCTTCACGGCCCAGGGCAAGGCGCTGAACGCTGTGGCCTCGCGCGACGTGAAGGTGCTGGTGGTGGGTAACCCCGCCAACACCAACGCTTACATCGCCATGAAGTCGGCCCCCGATCTGCCGCGCAAGAACTTCACCGCCATGCTGCGCCTGGACCACAACCGCGCTGCCAGCCAGATCGCCGCCAAGACCGGCAAGGCCGTGGCCGACATCGAGAAGCTGACCGTGTGGGGCAACCACTCGCCCACGATGTACGCCGACTACCGCTTTGCCACCGTCAAGGGCGAAAGCGTCGCCAAGATGATCAACGACCAGGAATGGAACGCCAACACCTTCCTGCCCACCGTGGGCAAGCGCGGTGCGGCCATCATCGAAGCCCGTGGCCTGTCGTCGGCAGCCTCTGCGGCCAATGCAGCCATTGACCACATGCGCGACTGGGCCCTGGGCACGAACGGCAAGTGGGTCACCATGGGTGTTCCATCCAATGGCGAATACGGCATTCCCAAGGACGTCATGTTCGGCTTCCCCGTGACCTGCGAGAACGGCGAGTACAAGATCGTTGAAGGCCTGGACATCGACGCGTTCTCGCAAGAGCGCATCAACATCACGCTGGCCGAACTGCAAGGCGAGCAAGACGGCGTCAAGCACCTGCTGTAAGCAAGCTGGTGAACGACGCAATGCAGCCGACGCCTGTGGCATCGGGCCTTCGGGCCGCCCAAGCCCCCGCACAGGGGCAGGGCGCTGCGTCCGTCCATCCGCGCGACGTGTTGCTCGGCGCCCAGGCGCAGACCGGGTTTCTGCCGGTGTGCGACCACTACAGCGGCGTGGAAGCGCGCATGCGCAAAAGCCTGCAACTGCAGGCCGACATGACGCAGGAATTTGGCACCTGCGTCTTTGATGTCACCCTCGATTGCGAGGATGGCGCGCCCGTCGGGTTGGAGTCCCAGCACGCGGCGCTGGTGGCAAGCCTGGCTGTGGGTGCGGCCTCCGGCGCACGGGTCGCGGCCCGCGTTCATGCGGTGGACCACCCCGCATTTGCCAATGATGTCGCCACCATTGCGGGCGAGGCTGGGCACAGGTTGTGCCACATCATGATTCCCAAGGTCGAGTCGGTGGACGATGTGCTGCTGGCCGAACGTGCGCTGGAGCGTGCCTCGGCAGCCGATGTGCCGCTGCATGTGCTGATCGAATCCCCCGCTGCCGTGCAGCGCGCCTTCGAAATCGCTGCCCACCCCCGCGTGCAGAGCCTGAGCTTTGGTCTCATGGACTTTGTGTCTGCCCATGGGGGGGCCATCCCCGCGCAGGCCATGACCTCCGCCGGCCAGTTCACGCACCCGCTGGTGGTGCGTGCCAAGCTCGAAATCGCCTCGGCCTGCCACGCGCATGGCAAGGTACCCTCCCACTGCGTGGTTACCGAATTTGCGGACCTGCCGGCCTTGCAAGGTGCTGCGAGCCGTGCATCGCGCGAACTGGGCTACACGCGGATGTGGAGCATCCATCCTGCGCAGATCCGTGCCATCCTGCAGGCCTTTGCGCCGCAGCAGGACGATATCGATACCGCGTCACGGATCATTGCGGCAGCCGCTCTGGCGGACTGGGCACCCATCAGCGACGATGGGGTGCTGCACGACCGTGCCAGCTACCGCTTTTACTGGCAGATTCTGGAGCGCGCCCACAGTACGGGGCGCGCGCTACCCTCGGCGGTGCGTCAATGGTTTGATGCATCAGTCCTCGTTCCCTCGTGAACTCCCACTGACTCTTTCCACGCAGGATTCCCATGAAATTCGCCATCGCCTCCGCCCTCATGCTGCTGGCCCCGGCCTTTGCCCTGGCACAGACCGCGACTCCCTCCGAATCCAAACCTGCGGCCAAGCCTGCCGCCAAATCGGCCGCCAAGCCTGCAGAAACCAAAACTGCGGCCAAGACGTCGACCAAGAGCCATGCCGTCGCCAAGCCTGAGTCCACCAGCAGCCGCGCACAGCTCAAAAGCGCCACCAACCAGGTGGCTGCCGGCATCATTGCCGCCGAAGCCGCCCTCTCGCCTGCTGAGCTGGCCATCGCCGAGCGCGTGCATGTGGGGCGCATGCCCTGCGAGCTGGGCGCTTTCGTGACGGTGACGGCCGATGCGGCCGCTCCCGGCCACTTCCACGTGGAGGGCAAGGGCTTCAGGTACCACATGTCGCCCGTCGCCACCTCCACGGGCACCGTGCGCCTGGAAGATCAAAAGGGCGGTGCCGTCTGGCTGCAGATCGCCAACAAATCCATGCTGATGAACCAGCGTGCGGGTCAGCGACTGGCGGATGAGTGCATGAGTCCCGAGCAGGTGGTGGTGGCCGAGGCCATCAAGAAGAGCCCTCCCGTGAGCGTTTTGGATCCCTTGCCCGTTGCCAAGTAATCCAAAGCCACCCCAAAAAATCAAAACCCCTGTGTACCGGCGCAATGGCTCCCTGGGCCCTTGCAACCGGGCATGCAGCCCCACTTTAGAACGCAACTGGAGAGAAACATGTTGAAAGCCTACCGTGAACACGTCGCCGAGCGCGCAGCTCTGGGCATCCCCCCGCTGCCTTTGGAAGCCAAGCAGGTGGCCGAACTGATCGAACTGATCAAGACCCCGCCCGCTGGCGAAGAGGCCTTCTTGCTGGACCTGCTGACACACCGCGTGCCACCGGGCGTGGATGACGCTGCCAAGGTCAAGGCCAGCTTTCTGGCGGCCGTGGCGCATGGCGACATCAAGGTGGGCCTGATCTCCAAGGCCAAGGCCACGGAACTGCTGGGCACCATGGTGGGTGGCTACAACGTGCACCCGCTGATCGAACTGCTGGACGATGCCGACGTGGCTGGCGTGGCCGCAGAAGGCCTGAAGAAGACCCTGCTGATGTTCGACTTCTTCAATGACGTCGCCACCAAGGCCAAGGCGGGTAACGCCAAGGCCCTGGAAGTCATCAAGAGCTGGGCCGATGCCGAGTGGTTCACCACCCGCCCTGAAGTCGAAAAGAAGATCAC
>DATLGV010000228.1:0-4341 GCA_035540275.1 Acidovorax sp.
CGGCCAAGGCGGGCGGGGCGGATGCGGTCTCGCTCATCAACACCATCAACTCCATCATGGGTGTGGACCTGGACCGCATGGTGATGAGCCCGAGCACCGACGGCTGGGGCTCGCACGGTGGCTACTGCGGCCCGGCCGTCAAGCCCATCGCGCTGAACATGGTGGCCGAGATCGCGCGCGATGCGCAGACCGCGGGCCTGCCCATCAGCGGCATTGGCGGCATCACCACCTGGCGCGACGCGGCCGAGTACATCGCCCTGGGATGTGGCACGGTGCAGGTGTGCACCGCCGCCATGGTCTATGGCTTCAAGATCGTGCAGGACATGTGCGATGGCCTGTCCAACTTCATGGACGAGCACGGCTACGCCACGCTCGACGACTTCAAGGGCCAGGCCGTACCTACCGTGAAGGACTGGAAGAACCTCAACCTCAACCACATCGAAAAAGCCGTCATCAACCAGGATGCCTGCATCCAGTGCGGCCGCTGCCATGTGGTGTGCGAAGACACCTCGCACCAGGCCATCACCTTCACCAAGGCCGGCGGCGTGCGCAAGTTCGAGATCAACGAGGCCGAGTGCGTGGGCTGCAACCTGTGCGTGTCGATCTGCCCCGTGCCCGAGTGCATCACCATGCGCGCGCTCGCTCCGGGCGAGGTGGACCAGCGCACCGGCCAGCCCGTGCCCGCCGAGTACGCCAACTGGACCACGCACCCCAACAACCCGCAGCGGGTGGCTGCGTGACAGAAAGAACAGAAGAGAAGCGGGCCGCAATGCTGCGCATTCACCACAGTGTGTGCTGCACTGCATCTGGTGCAGTTCTTGCGTGACCGATAGCATCGCTCGCTTCCTTTGCCCGCCGTCTGCCAGCGTGAGGGCGCACCGGCTGATGGTGGGTTGTGTGCAACCCCAACGACGTCTTTGACAAGAGGAGTACAGGCATGACCAACAGTACCGGCAGCGCGGCCCATGTGGCGGGGCTGATGCCCGGCGATGCATCCAACACGCTCGCCAATGAAGATTTGCTCCCCACCACCGCGGCCCAGCGCCATTGGGGCTGGAAGGACTACGCCGCGCTGTGGGTCGGCATGGTGGTGTGCGTGCCCACCTACACCATGGCCAGCTCCATGCTGGACCAGGGCTTCACCTGGCAGATGGCGGTGTGGCTGGTGTTCCTGGCCAACTGCATCGTGCTGGTGCCCATGGTGCTCATCGGGCGCGTGGGGCCCAAGCACGGCATCCCGTTTCCGGTGCTGGCGCGCGCCTCGTTCGGCGTGAAGGGGGCCAACCTGCCCGCCGTGCTGCGCGGGCTGGTGGCATGCGGCTGGTTCTCCATCAACTGCTACTTTGGCGCGCTGGCGCTGCACGGCTTCCTCAACATCCTGGGCATGGGCCTGGCGGGGCCGGCAGATGGGCAGACCATCAGCGCCTCGCAGTTCATGTGCTTCCTGGCCTTCTGGGCGGTGCACATCTACTTCATCTGGAAGGGCCCCGAGTCCATCCGCAAGCTGGAGGTGATTGCCGCGCCGCTGATGATCATCGCGTCCATCGTGCTGGTGGTGGTGCTGCTGAGCAAGGTGCCGCCCAGCCAGCTGTTCAACCTGCCGGCCAAGGTGGTCGAAGGCGGGCCCAAGACCTGGGCGGCGCTGACCGGCCTGGTGGGATTCTGGGCCACGCTGGCGCTCAACATTCCGGACTTCACGCGCTTTGCCAAGTCGCAAAAGGACCAAGTGGTGGGCCAGGCCATCGGCCTGCCCATCCCTATGGCGCTGTTCTCCATGGTGGGCGTGATTGGCTTCTCGGCCTCGGCCATCCTGTACGGCAAGGCCCAGCTGTTCCCCGACGGCCTGCTCACGCAAATGGGCAGCCTGGCCGCGGGCGTGGGCCTGCTGGTGATCCTGCTGGCCAACCTGACCACCAACGTGGCCGCCAACCTGGTGTCGCCGTCGTATGACTTCAGCCAGGTCGCGCCGTCCAAGATCAGCTTCCGCACCGGCGGCCTGATTGCCGCCGTCATCGGCCTCTTGTTCATGCCCTGGAAGCTGCTGGCCACCTCGGGTGGCTACCTGTTCACCTGGCTGGGCGGCTACGGCACGCTGCTGGGCGCCATCGCCGGCATCCTGCTGGTGGACTACTACCTGGTGCGCCGCACCGAGCTGAAGGTGGACGACCTCTACCGCCGCGGCGGCGCCTACGAGTACAGCGGCGGCTGGAACGTGCAGGCCCTCATCGCCTTCGCCCTGGGCGTGCTGCCCTGCCTGCCGGGCTACCTGGCCGTGTCGGGCGTGGTGGACAAGGCCAGTGTGGCGCCGCTGCTGCTGGGCCTGTTCGACTTTGGCTGGTTCTTCAGCCTGGCCGTGGCCGGCACCTACTACTACCTGACTGCGAAGAAGCAGTGACCCACCGGGCCCTGCACCCGGCGTGCAGCCGGGGCAGGGCCCTTGTTTTTGTCCTTGATCTGCACCCTGAAGGAGACCCCCATGAGCCAAGCCCTTGTGATCCGCGGTGGCACCGTGGTCAATGCCGACCGTGAACAGCGCGCCGACGTGCTGTGCGTGGACGGCCGCATCGTCGCCGTGGGCGAAGGCGCAGCGGCCCAGGCCCCGGCGGGCGCGCAGACGCTGGATGCCAGCGGCCAGTATGTGCTGCCCGGCGGCATCGACCCCCACACCCACATGCAGCTGCCGTTCATGGGCACCGTCACCATGGACGACTTCTTCACCGGCACGGCGGCTGCACTGGCCGGGGGCACCACCAGCATCATCGACTTCGTGATCCCCGACCCGCAGGAGCCGCTGATGGACGCCTACCGCAAGTGGCGCGGCTGGGCTGAAAAGTCGGCGGCCGACTATTCCTTCCACGTCGCCGTCACGTGGTGGAGCGAGCAGGTGCGCGCCGACATGGGCACGCTGGTGCAGCAGGAAGGCGTGAACAGCTTCAAGCACTTCATGGCCTACAAGAACGCCATCATGTGCGACGACGAAACGCTGGTGAACAGCTTCAAGCGCGCGCTCGAACTCGGGGCCATGCCCACGGTGCACGCCGAAAACGGCGAGCTGGTCTACCTGCTGCAGCAAGAGGTCGCCAAGATGGGCATCACCGGCCCCGAGGGCCACCCGTTCTCGCGCCCCCCCATGGTCGAGGCCGAAGCCGCCAACCGCGCCATTGCCATTGCCGACGTGCTGGGCGTGCCCATCTACGTGGTGCACGTGAGCTGCATGGAATCGGCCGACGCGATTGCCCGCGCCCGTGCCCGCGGCCAGCGCGTGTACGGCGAGGTGCTGGCCGGCCACCTGCTGGTGGACGACAGCGTGTACCGCGACCCCGACTTTGCCAAGGCCGCCGCCTATGTGATGAGCCCGCCCTTCCGCCCCAAGGGCCACCAGGAAGCGCTGTGGCGCGGCCTGCAGTCGGGCCAGCTGCACACCACGGCGACAGACCACTGCACCTTCTGCGCCGCGCAAAAGGCCATGGGCAAAGAGAACTTTGCCAAGATCCCCAACGGCACGGGCGGCGTGGAAGAGCGCATGGCTGCGCTGTGGGATGGCGGTGTGAACACCGGGCGCCTCACGCCCAGCGAGTTCGTTGCCATCACCTCGGCCAATGCTGCCAAGCTGTTCAACATCTACCCGCGCAAAGGCTTCATTGGCGAGGGCGCCGATGCCGACCTGGTGCTGTGGGACCCGCAAGGCACCAAGACCTTCTCGGCCAAGACCCAGTTCAGCAAGGGCGACTTCAACATCTTTGAAGGCCGTACCGTGCGCGGCATCCCCAGCCACACCGTGAGCCAGGGCCGCGTGGTGTTTGCTAACGGCGATCTGCGCGCCGAGCAGGGCCAGGGCCGCTACATCAAGCGCCCGGCATTTGGCGCCAACTTCCAGGCCGTGCAAAAGCGCGCGCAAGACCTCGCGCCCATCGCCGTGGTCCGCTGATCGATACGCATCCGGAGAACACCATGGACACCCAAGTCAAACCCAATATCGAGAACCTGCGCATCAACGGCCAGCGCCTGTGGGATTCGCTCATGGAGCTGGCCCAGATCGGCGCCACCCCCAAGGGCGGCGTGTGCCGCCTCACCCTCACCGACCTGGACAAACAGGGCCGTGACCTGGTCACCCGCTGGGCGCGCGAGGCGGGCATGACGGTGACCATCGACAAGATCGGCAACGGCTTCATGCGCCGCCCCGGCCGCAACAACAGCCTGCCGCCCATCATGACCGGCAGCCACATCGACACCCAGCCCACGGGCGGCAAGTTTGACGGCAACTACGGCGTGCTGGCAGGCATCGAGGTGGTGCGCACGCTGAACGACCACGGCATCGAGACCGAAGCCCCCATCGAAGTC
>DATLGV010000229.1:0-8535 GCA_035540275.1 Acidovorax sp.
ATCGCACACCGACCTGGGCACGCTGCCCTTGCTGCCCGGTGCACTGACCCCCGTGTGGGAACTGCTGTCCGACCGGATTTTGCGATGACCCCGCGCTGCCGCAGCCGCGCCAGCCGCCCCCTGGACGACCTGCCACCCGGCAAGGCACCCACACGCAGCGCCACGCATCACTGAGAACCCGCCCCATGGCCCAGTACTTCGAAGCCCATCCCGACAACCCGCAACCCCGGCTGCTCAAGCAGGCCGCGCTGCTGCTGCAAAAGGGTGGCATCGTGGCCGTGCCCACGGACTCGAGCTACGCGCTGGTCTGCCACCTGGACGACAAGGACGCGGTGGACCGCCTGCGCCGCATTCGCCAGGTGGACGAAAAACACCACCTCACCCTGCTGTGCCGCGACCTCTCGGAGCTGGCCAACTACGCGCGGGTGGACAACCGCCAGTACCGCCTGCTCAAGCTGGGCACCCCGGGCCCGTACACCTTCATCCTCGAAGCCACCAAGGAAGTGCCCCGCCGCGTGAGCCACCCCTCGCGCAAGACCATTGGCTTGCGGGTGCCCGACCGCAAGGGCCTGCAGTTGCTGCTGGAGCTGCACGGCGCCCCGCTGCTGGCCACCACGCTGATCCCTGCGGGCGAGACCGAACCCCTGAACGACCCGCAGGAAATCCGCGAGCGCTATGAAAAGCTGGTGGACGCCATCGTGGATGCCGGGGCCTGCCCGCTGGAGCCCACCACGGTGGTGGACCTGACCCCCATGGGGACCGGCGGCGACCCGGTGGTGGTGCGCGAAGGCCGGGGGAGCCTGCAGGCGCTGGGGCTGTAAGAGCCCGCTGAGAGAGCGGCGCCACGCTCCATACATTCGCTGCCGTGGAGCGGGCTTCGCCCAGCAGCCGGTAGCGCGCCCGTGAGAGGAGCACCGCGCAGCGGCTCAGAGCGTCGTCACAGCTTGAACGCCCCGACCGCCTGCTCCAGATCGCGCGCCTGTGCCGACAGTGCCGACGCCGTAGTCACCGCATGCTGCACCAGGGAGGCCGTCTCCTGCGTGCCGCCCTCCATGTGCGACACCGCCATGTTGACATGGCCGATGGCCTCGCTCTGCTCGCGCAGGGCGGTGGAGATGTCGCCCAGCAGCGCGCTGACCTGGCCCACGGCGCCGACGATCTCTTCCATGGTCTTGCCCGCCTTGCCCACCTGGCCGGCGCCGCTTTCCACCTGTTCGACCGATGCGCTGATCAGCGCCTTGATCTCTCGCGCGGCCACGGCGCTGCGCTGCGCCAGGTTGCGCACCTCGCTGGCCACCACGGCAAAGCCCCGGCCCTGCTCGCCCGCACGTGCGGCCTCCACCGCTGCGTTGAGTGCCAGGATGTTGGTCTGGAAGGCGATGCCCTCGATCACCTGGATGATGTCCACGATCTTGCGCGAGCTGCCGCTGATGGCCTGCATGGTCTGCACCACCTCGCCCACCACCGAGCCGCCCTGCTCGGCAATCGCCGACGCCTGCACGGCCAGGCCGCTCGCCGAATGGGCCCGTTCGGCGTTCTGGCGCACGGTGGCCGTCAGCTGCTCCATGCTGGCCGCCGTCTCGGTCAGGGACGACACCTGGTCTTCCGCGCGGCGCGACAGGTCGGTGTTGCCGTGGCCGATGTCCGCCGCCGAGGCGGTGATCGAATCGGTGCTTTGCTTGATGCGGGAGACCAGGTCGGTCAGCGTGTCCTCCATGGTGCCCAGCGCGCCCAGCAGGCGGCCAAAGTCGCCCTCCAGGTCGGAGTTGAACTCCTGGCTCAGGTCGCCAGACGCAACAGTTTCGGCAATCAAAATGGCCTGGTTGAGCGGCGCCACGATGCTGGCGCGCAGGCTGAGCGTGGCCACCAGGGCCAACACAAACACCACCACACTGCAACCAATGACCCAGGTGCGCGCACTTTGCAGCTGCGCCAGCGCCGCCTGGGCCGGGGGCGTGGCACCCTGCAGCGCCTGCTCGGCCCCGCCGATGCCGGACAGCGCCATCACCATCAGCAGCAGCACGACGAGTGCGAGGCCGCCAAACGCCAGCAACAGGCGCGTTCCGATCTTCAAGTTGTTCCACATGGCTTCAATGTCTCCAGGCCTGTTGTGTGTCGTTGTGGGAGGGGCCTCCGCGCAGCGCTGCGCGCCAAAGGGCACGAACTGGCACGGGCTGCAGGCAAGAGGCTGATGCTAGCAACGAACACCCCCGCATGGAGACCCATCGGCATACGTACAACCCACAACACGAGTCAACCCGCGGGCCCATGAACACCCGCCGGGTCACCCTGGCAAAGCCGGGACAGCGGGGCGTCTGAGACAATCCCGGCGTGGACACCTCCAATCTCATCCAAACCGTTCTGATCTACGCCCTGCCGGTGCTGTTTGCCATCACCGTGCACGAGGCGGCCCATGGCTACGCGGCGCGCCACTTTGGCGACAACACTGCGTACATGATGGGGCGCATCACGCTCAACCCCTTCAAGCACATCGACCCGGTCGGCACCATCCTGATGCCGCTGATGCTGTATTTTGCGACCTCGGGCGCCTTCCTGTTTGGCTACGCCAAGCCGGTGCCGGTCAACTTCGGCAATCTGCGCAACCCCAAGAAGCACATGGTCTGGGTGGCCCTGGCCGGGCCCGCGTCCAACTTCGCCCAGGCCATTGCCTGGGCCGTGCTGCTGGTCGCCTTGGTGGGCACGGGCCTGGAGGAGCGCTTCTTTCTGGAAATGGCGCGCGCCGGGGTCATGGTCAACCTGGTGATGTGGGCCTTCAACCTGTTTCCGCTGCCACCGCTCGATGGCGGGCGCATCCTGGTGGGCCTGCTGCCCTGGCGGCAGGCGCACATGGTGTCGCGCATCGAGCCCTGGGGCTTTTTCATCGTGATGGGCCTGGTGATCGCCGGGGTGGTGGGCACGCTGTGGCTGCGCCCCCTGATGGCCGTGGGCTACACCGCCATCAACCTGCTGCTCACCCCGCTGACGGCCCTGCTGCGCTGAGCGCAGCACAGCCTGCGAGCCCGCCACTTCCTGTTCATTTGATCTGCTGAGTTCTTGTTTCCCATGAGCACCACCCGTTTTCTCACCGGCATCACCACCACCGGCACCCCCCACCTGGGCAATTTTGTCGGCTCCATCCGCCCCTCGGTGGCGGCCAGCCTCACGCCCGGCGTGCAGAGCTTTTACTTTCTGGCCGACTACCACGCGCTCATCAAGTGCGAAGACCCGGTGCGCATCCAGCGCTCCACGCTGGAGATCGCGGCCAGCTGGCTGGCCGCAGGGCTCAACCCTGAAAAGGTCACCTTCTACCGCCAGTCCGACATCCCCGAGATCCCCGAGCTGACCTGGCTGCTGACCTGCGTGACCGGCAAGGGCCTGCTCAACCGTGCGCACGCCTACAAGGCCAGCGTGGACAAGAACACCGCCGCCGGGCGCGAGCAGGACGACGGTGTGACCGCAGGCCTGTTCATGTACCCGGTGCTGATGGGCGCGGACATTCTGATGTTCAAGGCCCACAAGGTGCCGGTGGGCCGAGACCAGATCCAGCACATCGAGATGGCCCGCGACATGGCGGCCAGCTTCAACCACCTGTACGGCGAGCACTTTGTGCTGCCCGAGGCGGCCATCGACGACCATGTGGCCACGCTGCCCGGGCTGGACGGCCGCAAGATGAGCAAGAGCTACGACAACACCATCCCGCTGTTCAGCTCGCGCGCCCAGCTGCAAAAGCTCATCGGCGGCATCCTGACCGACTCGCGCGCGCCCGGCGAGGCCAAGGAGGTTGAAGGCTCGGCCCTGTTCCAGATTTACCAGGCCTTTGCCACGCCCGAAGAGACCGAGGCCCTGCGCAAGGCCTATGCCGACGGTATTGCCTGGGGCGACGCCAAGCACCTGCTGCTGGAGCGCGTGGACCAGGTGATCGCCCCCATGCGCGCACAGTACGAGGAACTTATCCACAACCCCGCGCGCATCGAACAGACCTTGCTGGCCGGTGCCGAACGCGCCCGCGCGCTGGCCACGCCCTTCATCCGCGAGCTGCGCAGCGCGGTGGGCCTGCGCAGCCTGGTGCAGGCCAGCACGGCCGCCAAACCGGCCAAGGCCGCCAAGACCGCCCTGCCCGCTTTCAAGCAGTACCGCGAGGCCGACGGCAAGTTCTACTTCAAGCTCGTGGCCGCCGACGGCCGCCTGCTGCTGCAGAGTACGGGCTTTGACGCGCCCAAGGAGGCCGGCCAGGCGATTGCCCAGTTGCAAAAGGACAGCGCAGCCCTGCAGACCCTGGCCCCGCGCCTGGCACCGGTGGACGGCGTGGACGCCGCCGAGGTGACGGCCGCCCTGCAGGCCCTGGCCGAGGCCGCCGCCGCTACGTAAGCCGCGCGCCCTGTTGGTTCATGGCTGCGTTGGACAGGGGATGGCAATTTTTTGCTCTTCTTGGGGGCAATCAAGGCGCATGAAATTGCCGCTTCGGCTTGCATCGGTATCCATGGGGTGCCATGCACCCGCCTGCGTCCCCAACCTGCCCCCTCTGCAGATGTCCCGTTGCCTGGGCATGTGCGTACACTGGGTCCCTGATCTGCTCGGGAGACTCCCATGAAACTGCTGTGTGCCTCCGTGTCCGTGCTGGCCTTGCTGGCGGGCTGCAATGCGACCAACCCCTACGGCCCCTCGGGCCCCATGGCCTCGGGCCGCGACCGCACCTTCAGCGTGCCGGTGTACGGGCCCGACACCTCCCAGGCCTATGCCGCTGCCAACCGCGAATGCCAGCGCATGGCCCTACACGCCAAGCTGCTGCGCAATGACGGCCCGCGCCTGGTGTTCGAATGCGTGAGCGAGTTGCAGGACAAGCCTTGAGCCCGCGCACCCGCGCTGCCCTGCGGCCTGCCGCGCGCCGCGGGGCGCTGCTGATGATGACGGTGACGGTGACGATGGCGACTGCGCTGCTGGCCGGTTGCCAGCACCCACCCGCAGCACAACACGCTACCGCAGCCACGCCCCCCTGGGTCAACAGTCTGGGCATGGCGTTTGTCCGTGTGCCGGCGGGCACCTTCTGGATGGGCGGTGTGCCGCCCGTCGACACGCTGGAAAAAACCTTTCCGCTGCTGGAGCGCAAGCGCGTGACCGACCTGGCGGATGAGTCTCCGGCCCATGAGGTGCACATCAGCCGCGCTTTCTACCTGGGCCAGCATGAGGTCACGGTGGGGCAGTTCCAGCGCTTTGTCGAAGCATCTGGCTACCGGCCCGAGTCCGAGGCCGATGGCACGGGCGGCTATGGCTACAACCCTGCGTACGACCCCGCCACCACGCGGCGCGGTGATGCGTTTGAGGGTCGAGACCCGCGCTATTCGTGGCGCAACCCCGGCTTTGCACAGGGCCCGGACCATCCGGTGGTCAACGTGACCTGGAACGACGCCCAGGCCATGGCGCAGTGGCTCAGCCGCACCGAGGGGCATCGCTATCGCCTGCCCACCGAGGCCGAATGGGAATACGCCTGCCGCGCGGGCAGCCGCAGCCTGTACCCGCACGGCGACGATCCGCAGGGGCTGGTCACCACCGGCAACACCTTTGACCAGGCCGCCGCACCGCTGTGGCCGCACTGGCGCCAGCATGCGCTGGCGGGCAACGACGGGCACGCCTTCACGGCGCCGGTGGGCAGCTACGCGCCCAACGCATTCGGCCTGCACGACATGCTGGGCAACGCCTGGGAGTGGGTGAGCGACTGGCATGGGGACACCTACTATGCCCAGTCTCCCCGCACCGATCCGGCCGGCCCGGCAGACGGCAGCGTGCGGGTGCGCCGGGGTGGCTCGTGGCACACCTGGGCGCTGTATGCGCGCTGCGGCTACCGCAACTGGAACAGCCCGCAGACCCGCTACACACTGGTCGGCATGCGACTGGTGCGCGAGATCGACGCACCGCCCTGACCGTTATCGACCAGCATTCCGAGCGATGGGTTGGCCCATGGCCGAAGAGAACCGCGCCCATTGCCGCCCCCAGAACGTGCTGGCGTTGTCAGCAGCGATGCGCCTGGGCCTCCAGCGGACGACGGCACGCAATGGCCAGGGCGGATGGCGCGCGCAGAAAGTCGAGCACCGCACGCCGATCGCCCTGGAACACGATGCGGTCCGCCCGGCTTTGCCGCTGGTAGGCATACATCGGGTCGTAGTAGTCGCGCATCAGTGCCGCTATCCAGTCCCGGTGCAGCGACAGGTCCCCATGGCTGCGTTGCCGCGCCAGCGCTTCCTGCATCGACGCGCGCAGCGCCTGGTAGCGGTCGCCCCCCAGGCGCTTGGCGAGCTTGCCCAGGCTGTCGAGCAGCCGGGCAGCAAACAGGTCTGCACCCGCCGCCTCGCCGTGCACGGCCACAAAATCCGCGCATTGCTGCTGCACATAGTCCCGCAAGATGCGCTCCAGCCGGGCCTCGAAAGGATCTTCGAGGCAGACCATGGGCACCTGCTCCAGCCGCTGGCGCAGTTCCAGCGGCACCGAGCAACTGCCCACGTGGCGCCCTTCGTCCTCCAGCACGAAGGTCTCATGGCCCTGCGCACGTTTCTTGAGTACGTCAATGGCCAGCCGGTTCTCAAAATCGATCTGCGTGGGCTGGCCGCTGACGCGCTGGCCAAAACTGGAGCCACGGTGGTTGGCATGGCCTTCCAGGTCCAGGCCGTTGGCCAGTTGCGCAATCACCTCGGTCTTGCCGGTGCCGGTCAGGCCACTGAGCACCACAAACCCGCACTCCGCCGCCGCAGCCTGCAGGGTGCCAATGAGGAACCCGCGCATGGCCTTGTAGCCACCCACCACCCGGGGGTAGTCGATGCCTGCTTCGTTCAGCAACCACTGCTGCACGATCTGCGAGCGCAAACCGCCACGAAAGCAGTACAGCACACCCTGCGGATGCGCCCGCGCAAACTGCGCCCACGCCTCGATGCGCTGGCGCTTGATGCTGCCCGACACCAGTTGGTGCCCCAGCGCAATCGCAGCCTCCTGGCCCCTGTGCTTGTAGCAGGTGCCCACTTGCTGGCGCTCGCCATCGTCCATCAGGGGAAGATTGGCTACGCCAGGAAACGCGCCCTGCCCAAACTCCACCGGTGCACGCACATCCATCATGGGCACATCGTTCAGAAAGATGTGCCGGTAGTCCGTCAGGTTGGTGGGCATCAGCGCAGCTCGACGGCAAAGGCCTGTTGCGGGGTGAGCTGACCGATGGGCTGCAGCGCCAGACCCAGTTCTGCGGCCACCTGCAGAAACTCGGCCTCGCCCTCCGGGCTCACGGCCACCAGCAGCCCCCCGCTGGTCTGGGGGTCGCAGAGCAGGTGCTTTTGCACCTCCGTCAGGGGCGCAATCTTGGCGCCGTAGCTGTCAAAGTTGCGCAGCGTGCCGCCGGGCACACAGCCCTGGTCCATGTAGTAGTCCACCCCTTTCAGGCGGGGCACGGCCGCGTAGTCAATCACGGCGCTCAAACCGCTGCCCTCTGCCATTTCGACCAGGTGCCCCAACAGGCCGAAGCCGGTCACATCCGTCATCGCCATCACACCCGCCAGCCGGCCAAACCGGCTCCCCGGCTGGTTGAGTGTGCACATCAGGTCGCGCGCCACACCCACGTCCTCGGGCCGCAGCTTGGCCTTTTTCTCTGCGGTGGTCAGGATGCCGATCCCGAGGGGCTTGGTCAGGTACAGGCGGCAACCCGCCGTGGCCGTGTCGTTGCGCTTGAGGTGGCGCTTTTCGACGATGCCCGTCACCGCCAGGCCGAAGATGGGCTCCGGCGCATCGATGGAGTGCCCGCCCGCCAGCGGAATGCCCGCCGCATCGCACACCGCGCGCCCACCGCGCACCACCTCGCGCGCCACCTCGGGTGGCAGCACATTCACCGGCCAACCCAGGATGGCAATGGCCATCAGCGGATCAGCCCCCATGGCGTAGATGTCGCTGATCGCATTGGTCGCAGCGATGCGCCCGAAGTCATACGGGTCATCCACGATCGGCATGAAGAAATCGGTGGTGGACACCACGCCGCGCTCTGCATCCAGGGCATACACCGCCGCATCGTCGCGCGAGGTGTTGCCCACCCAGAGCCGGGGGTCCAGGTGCTGCGCCCCACTGCCCACCAGGATCACGTCCAGCACCTTGGGGCTGATCTTGCAGCCGCAGCCTGCGCCATGGCTGTACTGGGTCAATCGGATGGGTGGGTTACCGGCTGGAGATTCTTGAGACATGCAGGGTTCTTTCGGGGCCGCAGACGCAAGCTGCGCAACCCTCCATTCTGGCCTACGCGCCCGCCGCCCATGCATGCCAGCGCGGAACTCGGCCTTGCCCAGCGAGCCCACTGGAGCGGCGACCGGCGCTTGACGCCATCCCCCTTCCAGACCCGGATGCATCACGACTGGGGGCTTTCCGGTGCTGCTCACGGCGGGGGCACGGGCGCGCGGGGTTTGCATATTGGCCACACCACAGGCCGCAGATCGGGCGGCAGGCCCACAAATCAAAAAGGGTTTGCCGCTATTTTCATAGCAGCAAACCCTTTGAATACTGGCGGAGAGGGTG
>DATLGV010000230.1:0-2474 GCA_035540275.1 Acidovorax sp.
CCTTGCGGCGTGGGCGGCGCGCTGTAGCCCAGCAGCAGCGAGAACGATTGCTCATCGTCCACAAAGTGGCACATCGGGTTGCTGGCCGCCTCGGCGCGGCCAGCGGCCACGGCGCGCTCGTAGTCGCCCGCGTGCTCCACCACCTGCACACCACGCTTTCGCAGACGGTCTTTCTTCCATTCCTTGGCGTCGGCCGACATGTGCACCGTGGCCTGAAACCCCAGAGCCGACGCCACCACACCGATGCTCATGCCCAGGTTGCCCGTGGAGCCCACCGCCACCTGGTAGCGGCCCAGCACCTCGCGCGCCTGTGGCGTGGCCAGCGCGCGGTAGTCACCGCCGGGCTGCACCAACCCATGCTGCAGCGCCAGCCCCTCGGCAAACTCCAGCACCTCGTGCATGCCGCCGCGCGCCTTGATGGAGCCTGCCACGGGCAGGCTGTGGTCGGCCTTGATGAACAGGCGACCCTGGCTTTCGGCCATGCCCAGTGCGGGTTGCAGCACGGCGGCGGGCAGCAGGGGCGACTCCACCACGCCCCCGGTGGCAGCCAGTTCGGGGAACACCTCCGCCAGCAGCCCGGCAAAACGGGCGAGGCGCGCAGCAGCCGCCTTTGTATCATCCAGACTAATGGTTCTCCCTAATGCGGGCAGTGCCGCAGCGGGCTGCGCCTGCCGGGCCGGGTTGGTCCACAGGGCAGGCTGGGCGTTGCGCAGGCGGGTGGCCAGCAGGGCATCCACAGCAGATGGGCGTTCGGCAAGTGTCATGGCACATTGGTCTTGGTACGTCTTGCCCACATTCTTCGCCCGTCACGCGCCGGTCACAAGCCATTTATAGTGAGCAATTCATTAGTATTAATAATGGACATTCGCCTCTCCCCCTCCCTGCTCGCCTGGTTGCGCAGTTTTGATGCAGCCGCCCGCCACGGCAGCTTTACCAAGGCCGCCGCGGAGCTGTGCATCACCCAGGGCGCCGTGAGCCAGCAGGTCAAGCAGCTCGAAGACTGGCTGCGCCGCCCGCTGTTTTTGCGCACCCCGCGCGCCCTGGTGCCCACGCCCGAGGGCAAATGGCTGGCGGTGGTGCTGCGCGAGAGCTTTGACGCCATCGAAAGCACCCTGGCCCAGATACGCCAACCCGCCGAGGCCGCCACCGCCACGCTGAGCTGCTCGCCGTCGTTTGCGATGAGCTGGCTCACGCCGCGGCTGGGCGACTTCTTTCGCCAGCACCCCCACACCGGGCTGCGCGTGTTTGGCGAGTTCCACACGCTGGACCGCACCCGCATGGTGCGTGACGGCGTGGAGGCCGCCGTGCGCTTTGACCTGGGCGGCTACCGCGACCTGCACGCCACCGTGTTCCTGGACGAATGGCTCATCCCCGTGGCGAGCCCCGAGTTCCTGGCCCGGCACCCGCCCATCACCGCGCCCGAGGATCTGCACGGCGACTGGCTGCTGCACGACGGCAGCGCCTGGGACGGCGCGGATACCTATGAGGAATGGCAGCACTGGTTTGCGCAAAGGGGCGCCACGCCCCCGCCCTGGGCGGGCGGCCAGCAGTTCAACCTGTCGCAACTCGCCCTGGGTGCGGCGCTGGCCGGCCAGGGCATCGCCATGGGCCGCGCCGCGCTGGTGCTGCAGGATGTGAAGGCCGGGCGCCTGGTGCCGCTGCTGGACCGCAGCGTGCCATCGCGCGCGGCGTATTCGTTTGTGACCACCACGCACCCCAGCCCGGCGATGGTGCTGGTGCGGGAGTGGCTGGCGGAGGAAGCGCGGCGGTTCTGCACGGAGCGCAGCGAGGTATTGCCTCCCGTGGCCTCTCCCTGAGTCAAATCATATCGGCGAAAATTTGTATATTTATCTACTCTTCAATTATAAAAAGAGTATAAATAGCATCATGTCAAATGATCTCATCTCCACCCTCGCCGCCGCCCGCAAAGCCCACCAGATGACCCAGGCCCAGCTCGCAGAAAGCGCAGGCCTCTCCCGCATGACGGTGCAGCGCACCGAAGGCGGCGACCTGGACCCGCGCTATTCCACCCTGGCCGAGATGGCCCGCGTGCTGGGCATGGACATCATCGCCGTGCCCAGCAGCCTGCGGCCCAGCCTGGAGGCGTTCATCCAGTCGGGCGGCAAGTTTCTGGGCCAGCCGGAGGGGGTGGATGCGCCACCCTCTGTCGTAGACGGACTGCGCCGCTGACCCTGGCGACGTCCCGCAAACCCGACCGGCAGCCACGCCATGAGCACCTCCATCCGTTACCTGCGCCTGTACCTGCACCGGCCCGCCCGGGCAGACGGTGCGCGGGGGGAGCGCGAGGCAATTGGCTACCTCTCGCAGTACGGCGACATTCTGCGCGTGTCGTTTGACGAGAGCTACATCCGCAACCCGCAGCGCCCCACCCTGTCGCTCAGCTACCAGGGCGCGGACGAGGCAGCCACGCAGCAGATCCTGGCGTCGGCACGCGATGCGCGGCTGGTGCGCAC
>DATLGV010000231.1:0-4140 GCA_035540275.1 Acidovorax sp.
CCGTTGCGGGCGGGGGGGAGGACGTGTGGATGTCGGCGGAGGGCGCGGTCATGGGCGGATTGTGCGGCAGCCCCGGCGCTGGCTTTGTAGGTGGCGATCCCATCGCCAGCGGCAGGGGCAAAGTGCTACGGAAAACAGGCCTTGTTCCCGCGATGGTGCTTTGCCGAGGCCATTAGGATGATGCGATGCAATTGGACGGCATCACAACATGACAAGGGGCGTGTGCGCATGAATCCTCAACACTCCCTGTTTGGGCGCGTGCTCGCCACTGCGGCGCTCTGGGCGCTGCTGGGTGGATGCTCGTCGCTGGATATCCCGCGTGCCGACAACTATCCCGCCACCGACCAGAAAAAGGCCCGCGCTGTGCACCACTGGGATGTGCTGGCCGACGATGTGGCGGGCCGCATTGCGGGCAAGATCAGTGCCTGGCCAGCCGGCGAGTACCCCATCTACCTGGCACCGAGCCCTGGCGACACCAGCTTCAACAACGGCTTTCGCAAGCTGCTGATCACGCGCCTGCTGGATCGCGGGGTGGTGCTGTCCACGCAACCGACGGCAGTCACGCTCACATTCGAAACCCAGGTGGTCCAGCACAACGCCCGCGTGCACAGTCTGGGGCCCATGCCCTGGACGCGTCTGGCGCTGGGCGTGGGCGTGGCGCGGGACTGGTATCTGTTCCGCCAGGGCGTCGGCTCCATGCTGGCGGGTGTTGCCACCCTGGGCGCGGTGACGGATCTCACGCAATACGCCATCGACGGATCCGCCGCAGGCGGGCCGACGCGCACGGAGGTGCTCATCACAACGTCCCTTGAAAGTGGCGACCGCTATCTGGCGAGCACGGCAGACGTGTACTACGTCGAACCCGATGATTCGCCCTTGTACAAGGCGCAGTTGCCACCGCCTCTGCCACCGCCGCCTCCTCCACCCACTCCGGTCAAAACCTGGCGGGTGGTTGCGCCATGATGCGCCGTTTCCATCCCGGCAAGCTCAGGTCCTTGTGGTGCCTGGGCATGGTCGCCGTGTCGGCCCTGGCGCTGCAGGGCTGCACCACCAACCCGGTCCACAGCTACTACTACGGCGACCGTGCGGGCGGCATGTCGCGCACCGACCTGATCGAGGTGAACGATCGGGCGACGGATGCCTTGCTGCTCAGCGCGCCGCTGGATGCGGGCCAGCCGTTGCTGGTGGCCACCTTGGTGAATGTGGACCGGCTCAATGAGTCGTCGCGGCTGGGGCGCATCTTTTCGGAGCAGATCGCGGGGCGCATGGTGCAGCGCGGGCTGCGCGTGACGGAGGTGAAGCTGCGTGACAACCTGGTGCTGCACCGCGAGCAGGGCGAGCTGCTGCTGTCGCGCGAGGTGCGGGAGGTCAGCCAGGCGCAGAACGCGCAGGCCGTGGTGGTGGGCACGTACGCAGTGTCGGCCTCGGTGGTGTACATCAGCCTCAAGCTGGTGAACCCGGTGGGCAACCACGTGATCGCCGCACACAACTACGCGGTGCCTGTGGACCAGAACGTGCGCACCTTGCTCGCCGGGCGTTGAGCGACCGCATGGCGTTGGGGTGGGCCACGGCACGAGCGTGGCGGGCAGCGCAAAGGCCCCGCCGGGGCCTTTTGCCTGCCATCTCATCAATAGCCATCACAGCCATGTGAACTGGCACATCGGGCGCGTTGGAATCCATCCATCGCGCCAGGGGCTCAATGCAGCATCAGCGCACCGGCCGTCTTGCTCTTGCCTGCACGGGCGGGTGGGTTGCACAGGCCGCAGGTGAAATGGCGGTTCTCATACAGCTCGGTCACGAACTGGCCGCTGCACTGGCTGCACTTGGTGCGGGTCAGCATGCCGGCGTCCACAAATTTCACCAGGCGCCAGGCGCGGGTGAAGGACAGCAGGGGCTCGATCTCGGCCGTGGCGACTTGCTCGTTGTACAGGCGGTAGGCCTTGGTCAGCAGTTCCACCGAATCCAGGTCCACGCCCTTGGACAGGTATTCGTAGATGTTCAAAAACAGCGAGCTGTGGATGTTCTCTTGCCAGGTCAGGAACCAGTCGGTGGAGAAGGGCAGCTGGCCTTTGGACGGCGACTTGCCGGCGATCTCCTTGTACAGGCGGATCAGGCGTTCATACGACAGCGTGGTCTCGGACTCCAGCACCTGCATGCGTGCGCCCATCTGGATCAGCATGGCTGCGCGTTCGATCTGCTTGGACTCGTTCAGAACGCTTTTGACAGGGGCTTTGGCGACGGCGGTGGTGGAGGACATGGCGGGCTTTCGGTGAGAACGGGGACAACGCTGCGGGCAAATGCTTCAGAGCACTTCCGACACGCGGCTGGCCATCAGGATGTTGGCGTGCAGGGTGTTGGTGGCGTCGTTGCCCACCTTCTTGGCCGAGTGGTTGGTCAGCAAGCTCCACACCAGGTTGTCGTCTACGCGGAAGCTGCAAAGTAGCGTGTTGCGGGAGGCCAGTTTCATCACTTGCGCTGCCGACAGCGAGGCGAGAATATCGGCAGACTCTTCGTTCATGCCCAGACGGAAAACCGCTTCGGCCTTGTCCTGGCGGATCAGGGTTTGGGCCAGCATCAGGTAGGTGAGGTTGGCTTCGCGGATTTCAGCGAGGATTTGTTCGTTGGTCATGGCGGCTTCCTTTTTTCCAGTACCGGGTCTTGCGTTGCCTGCTGAGTGCAGGTTGTGCGTGATCCGTTGAAATGGATTGTGAAACCGCCCCAATCAGAAATTAAGTCGGGGTTTGGCTGTGCTGCGTGTCTGGTTCTGCAGCCGTCCGTGTAGGAATTTGCCTTACATGCAGATCAGGCATCGGCTGGCTTTTCAGGGGGCCGCGGCTGCTGCGCTGGCAGGCATCGGCCCCTGCATTCTGCTCATGGTTTTGATAGCGCCTGCAAAACCATCTTTTTTGCGCTTTTGCAACCGGCGGCGTCCGTTAGGTGGCGCCGTCAGCGCTGTTCATCCCTTTTCGACCGGGCGCGTGGGGTCCGAACACCATTCGCTCCAGCTGCCTGCAAACAGCGCGGTGTGCCCCAGGCCGGCAATCTCCATGGCCAGCAGGTTGGGCACCGCGCTCACGCCGCTGCCGCACTGGTGCACCACGGTCGCTGGGTCGCGGCCTGCCAGCAGGGCGTCGAACTCCGCGCGCAGCGTGGTTGCGGGCTTGAAGCGGCCGTCGGCGCCGATGTTCTCGGCAAAGGGGCGGTTGAGCGCGCCGGGAATGTGGCCGGCCACCGGGTCCAGCGGCTCCACCTCGCCCCGGTAGCGGGCACCGGCGCGGGCGTCGATCACGGTCTGGTCGGCGGGTCGCTGCAGGCGGGCCAGCACATCGCTGGCCGTGGCCAGCTGGCGCAGGGGCTCTTTCAGTGCGAAGTGGGACTGGAAGTGCGAAGGTTCTTCGCCGCTGTGGACCGCACCGCCTGCGGTCTGCCAGGCCTGCAAGCCTCCATCAAGCACAGCCACGGCGTCGTGGCCCGCCCATTTGAGCATCCACCACAGGCGGCCGCAGTAGTTGGCGCCCTGGCGGTCGTACACCACGGCCTGCATGTGATTGGCAAAACCCACGCTGGACAGCCACATGGCAAAACGCTCGCGGCTGGGCAGCGGGTGGCGGCCGCCGGATGCGGGCTCGTCGGCCTCCTGGGCCGTCAGGGTGCCGGCGGCTCCGGGTGCGCCGTGCTTGGCGCTCAGATCGTTGTCGAGGTGGGCGTACACGGCGCCCGGGATGTGGGCCTGCGCGTATTGCTGGGCACCGGCCGTCGATTGCATGAGTTCGAAGCTGCAGTCAAACACCATCAGCGGCGTACCGCTGGCAATGAGGGCTTGCAGGTCGGGGGCAGAGATGAGCGTGGTGTAGGTGGTCATCAGCGGGGGGCGGCGCGGAGCGACGGGATAGGACAGGGAGAGCTCCATTGTGGCCATCCCGATGGGGCCTGTCCTTGCCAGTGGGTATCTGTATTTGTATCTGTCAGTGTTCTTCGGCAGGCGCGCCGGGCGCGGCCCGCGCGCGCAGGATGGTGGCCACAATGCCGCTGCCCACGATGAGGGCCATGCCGATCCAGCCGATGGGAGGGATCTGGTCGCCAAACAAGGCCACGCTGTAGATGCCGGCGAACACGATGCCCGAGTACTGCAAATTGGCC
>DATLGV010000232.1:0-1851 GCA_035540275.1 Acidovorax sp.
TCCCCGTGCTGTCAACCGGGTGACGGGTGCGGCTGGCCTCTGCCGGGCACCGCTGGTACGCTGCGTCGCCATGGAGACAACACACACAACCCCGCCTTACATCCCCCAGATCCGCCTGTACCAGAACTGGCTGCGCGACCAGCGCGGCCTGCAGTTCGACAGCTACGACGCGCTGTGGCGCTGGTCCACCACCGAGCTGGATGCGTTCTGGCAAAGCGTGTGGGACTACTTTGATTTGCAGTCGCCCACGCCCCACACCGCCGTGCTCGCCAAGAACACCATGCCCGGCGCGCAATGGTTCCCCGGCGCCCAGGTCAACTACGCGCGCCAGGCGCTGCGGCATGTGGATGCCGCCCACGCGGCGGGCCTGCCCGCCATCATCAGCCGCAATGAAAAGGGCCAGCACCGCGAGCTGAGCTGGCCCGAGCTGCGCCGCCAGGTGGCGTCCCTGGCGCTGCACCTCAAGGCGCAGGGGCTTGAACCCGGCGACCGCGTGGCCGCCTACCTGCCCAACGTGCCCGAGGCCATGATCGCCTTTCTGGCCACGGTGAGCATCGGCGGCGTGTGGAGCATCTGCGCGCCCGACATGGGCACGCACGCGGTGCTCGACCGCTTTCGGCAAATCGAGCCCAAGGTGCTGATCGGTGTGGACGGCGTGAGCTACGGGGGGCGCGACCACGACCGCCGCCCCGTGCTGGCCGAGTTGCGCGAGGCCCTGCCCAGCGTGCAGCATGCGGTGCTGCTGGGCAATCTGGATGCTTCGGTTTCGATAGCTGGCTGGGCAAGCTGGACTAGCGCTACCGCCAAAAACGATGCAGAAACGGCGGCCTTCGAACCGATGTGGCTCCCGTTTGACCACCCGTTGTGGATCGTCTACTCCAGCGGCACCACCGGCCTGCCCAAGCCCATCGTGCACGGCCATGGCGGCACGGTGCTGGTGGCGCTGCAGCTCAAGGTGCTGCACAACGACATCGGCTGCAGCTACGAGCCCAACAGCTTTGGCGAGCGTTACCACTGGTACAGCTCCACCGGCTGGGTGATGTGGAACGCGCAGCTCAGCGGCCTGCTGTCGGGCACCACCTGCGTGATCTACGATGGCAACCCCGGCGGCAGCAAGGACCACCCCGACTGGGGCGTGCTGTGGCGCTTTGCGGCCGAGACGGGCGTGACCTTCTTCGGCGCGGGCGCGGCGTTTTTTGCCAACTGCATGAAGGCGGGGATTACGCTGGCCGACTATGGCGACCTGAGCCGCATCCGCGCGCTGGGCACCACGGGTTCGCCGCTGTCGCCTGAGGTGCAGGAGTGGGGCACGGCGCAGTTCGAGGCGCTGGGCACGCACGACATCTGGTGGAACAACATCTCGGGTGGCACGGATTTCTGCGGCGCCTTCATCGGCGGCAACCGCGAGATGCCGCAGGTGCCCGGCGAGATGCAATGCCGCATGCTGGGCGCAGCCGTGGAGTCGTGGGACGCCGAGGGCCGCCCCGTGCAGGATGCGGTGGGCGAGCTGGTCTGTGCGCAGCCGATTCCGTCGATGCCGCTGTACCTGTGGGGCGACAAGGACGGTTCGCGTTATCTGTCGAGCTACTTCGACATGTACCCCGCAGGCCACGGCCGCCAGCCGGGCGGTGGCGACGGTCCCTCGAGCATGGGCGCGGTCTGGCGCCACGGCGACTGGCTCAAGATCGGCGCCAATGGCGGCTGCGTGATCTACGGCCGCTCTGATGCCACCATCAACCGCCACGGCCTGCGCATGGGCACGAGCGAGATCTACAGCGCGGTCGAATCGCTGCCCGAAGTGCTCGACAGCCTGGTGGTGGACCTGGAGTACCTGGGCCGCGAGAGCTACAT